>CAJFPU010000001.1 GCA_904418825.1 uncultured Romboutsia sp.
CCTGTAATATCAGCAACTTCCTTAAATGTTTTTGCTTGTACTACTGCATTTTGACCTGTAGTTGCATCAACTACTAATAATACTTCTTTATTAGCTTCAGGGAACTCTCTATCAACTATTTTAAATACTTTCCCTAATTCATTCATAAGATTTGCCTTGTTATGAAGCCTTCCTGCTGTATCACATATTAATAAGTCTACCTTTCTAGCTTTAGCAGCTTTTATGGCATCAAATACAACAGCTCCAGGATCTGCTCCTTCTTGGTGTTTTATTATATCAACATTACTTCTACTTGCCCAAACTTCTAATTGTTCTATTGCTGCTGCTCTAAATGTATCTCCTGCTGCTAATAATACCTTTTTACCTTCTTGTTTATATCTATTTGCTAATTTACCAATAGTAGTTGTTTTACCTACACCATTCACTCCTACCATAAGTATTATAGTTGGAGATTTTTCTACATTTAGTGTAGAATTTTCATTAGTTAATATCTCTTCTATTATATTTTTTAATGCTTCTTTAACTTCTATAGGTTCTGTTATTTTATTTTCTTTAATTTTATCTCTTAAATTATCTATTATATCCATAGTAGTGTTTACACCAACATCAGCTGTTATTAGTATTTCTTCTAGTTCTTCTAATAACTCTTCATCTACTTTTGTATAAGATTTTAATACATCATCTATTTTGTCAGTTATGCCTTGTTTAGCTTTAGTTAACCCTTGCTTTAATCTTTCAAATAAATTTACTTTCTTTTGAGATTCTTCTATAACTTCAACAATCTCTTCTTCTGAATCTTTATCTTTTTCTTCTATTTCAACTTCTTGATCATTTACTTTAGATTCTTCTATATTTTCTATAGATTCATTTACTTTTTCATCATTTTCATCATTTAAAATCTGTTCGATTTTTTCTTCTTCTATCTCATCTCTAACTATATTTTCTTTTACTAAATCAAATTTATCTTCGTATACTTTTTCAGACTGATTATGTAAATTTTCTTCTTCTATATATTCTGTTGTTCGAGATATCTCACTATTTTCTGAATCTTTTATTTGTTCTTTTTCTATTTTATCTTCAAAAGATTCTTTGTTTTTATCTTCATTTTCTTCAACAATAACTTCTTTTTGTTTTATTGTTTCATTTTCGTTTAATTCTTCTTGTTTTTTCTTTCCGAAATTAAATATTTTTTTAAACACTTATTTTCCTCCTAAAACTAATATTATATTTAACCTAACACAATTATATGTACATAATATTTTATATTTAATAAGTAGCTAGTATTAGCTACTTATTAAATATTATATAACATCTACAATTTTTTCTGCTTCTTTAAGTTTTAAACTTAATACCTTTGATATTGCTTTTTCTTGCATTGTTACACCATATATATAATCTGCTACCTCCATAGTTCCTCTTCTATGCGTAACAGATATAAACTGAGTATCATTAGATAACTCTTTTAAGAATTTCCCAAATCTAAATATATTAGCATCATCAAGTGGCGCTTCTATCTCATCTAATATACAAAACGGCGTTGGCTTTGCAAGTATAATGGAGAATAATATACTTATAGCAGTAAGAGCTTTTTCTCCTCCTGATAGTAGATTTAAATTTTTCATTTTCTTACCTGGTGGTTGGGCAGTTATCTCTATATCACTTTCTAATATATTATTTATATCTATAATCTTTAATTCTCCATGACCTCCACCAAATAACCTTTTATATACAAATTTAAAGTTTTCATTTATTTTGTTAAAATTAATTTCAAATTCTTTTTTCATATTTTCTTCTAATTCATATATAAGTTTTTCTATAACATCTATTGATTGTTCTAAATCTTTCTTCTGTTCGCTATAGAAATCATGTCTTTCTTTTATATGTTCATATTCTTTTATAGAATCTAAGTTTATATTTCCAAGATTTCTTATTTCTTTTCTGATATTTTCAAGATACTTTTTATCAACATCTATACTATCATCTTTCATTTCTATAGCTTTTTCTAAAGTTATTTCATATTTTTCATATAAACTATTTATATGATCTTCTTTATTAGACTTTAGTCTATCTACTTTACTATCTACTTTAAATAAACTTTCTTTTAAATCAATATATTGTCTGTCTATATTTTTTAATTCCTTATTTAAAGTATCTATTTTTTCTTTTAAACTATCTTTTGATAATTTTTTAGTTTCTAAACCTCTAGTATTATCTACTAATTGTTTGTTTAAACTTATTTTTTCAGTTTCTTCTATAACTATTTCTTCTTCCAATTTAGATATCTCTATTATTTTATCATCTAGGTACTTTTCTATTTGTGTATACTTATTTTCTAAAGATTTGCTTTCTTCATCTATTCTTTGTATATCTTTAATTAAACTTTCGTATATTTGATTATTTTTTACTAAGTTTAAATTTAAATTATCAAATTTTATTTTTTCATCTTCATATAAAGAATTGTATTGTTTCAACTCATTATTTAAATCTTCTATTTTAAATTTATTTTTAGCATGCCTAGCGTCTATAGATAATATATCATCTCTTATAAATTTAGCTTTTTCTAATGTATACTCTAAATTAGAACCTAAGCCATCTTTTTCATTTTCTAACTTTTCAACACTTATATTTAAAGATTTTATTTCTTCTTTAAATTTATTAATTTCTGCGTTCTCAACTATATATTCCTTATCAAGATGATTTATATTTAAAATTGTTTGATTTAATTTTTCTCTAATAATATTTATATTATTATCCGTTTCATTTTTTTGTAAATATAAACTATCTATTTCATTTTTTAATAAGTTTATTTTTTCTTTATATTCATTTATAAGTCTTTTTCTAGATAATATATTACCACTTACTTTTAAGCTTCCTCCAGTTAGAGATCCTCCTGGATTTAATATATCGCCATCTAATGTTACAACTTTAAATTTATGATTATTTTCTTTAGCAAATTTTATTGCATTATCTATATTATCTATTATTATAGTTCTACCAAGTATATTTTCTATTATATTTCTATACTTGTCATTAAATTTTATTAAATCACTAGCTATTCCTATAAAACTTGTATCTGCTTTTATATTTCTAGTATCTATCTTATTAGGTTTAATTATATTAATAGGTAAAAATGTAACTCTACCTAAGTTATTTTTCTTTAAATAGTTTATAGCAAATTTAGCACTAGCTTCATCATTAGTTATTATATTTTGCATATAAGCCCCTAATGCCGCCTCTATACATTTTTCAAATTTAGAAGGGACTTCTATAACTTGTCCAAGAGCTCCTTCTATTCCTTTTAAATTCTTATTTTTAAGAATTTCTTTTACACCTTTGTTAAAGCCCTCATAATGATTTTCCATTTCAACATATATATTAAGCTTGGATTTATAATCATTTAAACTATACTTGCTATTTTGAATTTGCTTTTCTATATTATTATTTTTATTTATTAGTTTATTTAAATCATTATTAAATTTTACTTCATTACTTTTTAAATCTTTTATAGTTTTAGTTTTTTCTTCTAATTTTACCAACGATTTTGATACTTCTTCTTTTTTCTGACCTATATTAGATTTAATTTCTCTTATATCTAAATCTATAGTATCTTTTCTTAAGTTTATATTTTCTATATTAGCATTTAAAGTTGAAAGTTTACTTGAAGCCTCTTGTTTATTATTTAAAAGATTTATTATCTCATCCTTTAGATTTTCAACTTCTAAATTAATCGTTTCTATTTTCTCTTTATTATCTTTATTATTAGATTCTATAGACTTTATGTCTGTATTTAAATTATCTATAATTTTTTCTTTCTGAGATTTTTGAGTCCTTAAATCTTCTAAGATAATTTTATCATTATTCAATTTTTCTTTTATATAAGTAGTCTCTTCTTTATTTCTTTGTATTTCACTTTTACAATTTCTTATTTTTTCATTTATAAGATTAACCTGAGCATCTTTTTGTGATATTACAGATTTTATTGTATTTATATAGTCCTGTGATTTATTTATTCCTTCATCAATATTTTCTATTTCTAAATTATTTTCTTCAATAGTCTTTTCTAAAGTACTTTTTTGCTTTTGAATTTCCTCAGATTGACTTTTTAATAAATCACTATGTTTATTTAGCTCTTCTAATTCTACTTCTAATTCTGAAATTTCTTTTATATAGCTATTAACTTCTATTACCTTTAAATTTTCGCTAAGTTTTAAATACTTTACTGCTTTTTCTTTTTGTACAAATAAAGGCTTAAGTTGATTTTCTATTTCTATATATATATCATCTATTCTTTCTAAGTTTTCTTTAGTATATTTTAAGTTTCTCTCTGCTTCTTGCTTTTTATATCTAAACTTAGATATACCACACGCTTCATCAAATACTTTTCTTCTATTAACAGGATTGTTGCTAAGTATTTCATCAACTTTACCTTGTTCAATAATTGAATATCCATCCTTACCTATCCCTGTATCTAATAGTATTTCTTTTATATCTTTTAATCTACAACTTTTATTATTTAAGAAAAACTCACTTTCTCCATTTCTATATGCTCTTCTTTTTATAGTAATTTCGCTAAATCCTAGATCTAATTTATCATCACTATTATCTAGAGTTATAGCTACTTCACAATAATTCATAGGCTTTTTAGTCTCTGTTCCTACAAATATTACATCTTCTAATTTATCGCCTCTAAGACTTTTAGCACTTTGTTCTCCTAAAACCCATCTGACAGCATCAGATATATTACTTTTTCCACTACCATTTGGACCAACTATAGCCGTTATTCCTTCATTGAAAACTATCTCTGTTTTTGTAGGAAATGACTTAAATCCCTTTATCTCAAGTCTTTTTAAATACAACGTCATCTCTCCCTTCAATGATAAAACTAAAGGTTGTAAATTTTATATAAACTTTCATATATTTCATTCATATTAGCTTTTATTTCTTTTGTATCATCTAATATAATATCTAATTTATTTATGTCTATATCTGATTCTTTAGTTTTTAATATAATATTTAACTCATTTTTCATATAATTACTATTACTTTTTTTGTTACCTATTATTTTAGATATATTTTTCTTATTGGTTTTAATTAATATATTACTTTTAACCTTATTTTGTATAACAATAGATTCTAAATAATCTTTAATCATTTCAGATTCAACTAATTCTCTAAATGCTGGGTGATAAGGTCCATCAAGTATAGCCTTACCAAGTTGTATATCATCCGTCGCTTGAAGTCCTACTCTTATTACATTTATATTATTAACATAAAATAAAGCTAAAAGCTTTTTGACTATTTGTATACTTTCATCCAATGTAAATGGACTATATCTTCTTTCATTTAATAAATTTTCAAGTCCTGTTTCTTTTACTACTAAAGTTGGATATATTCTTACACAATCAGGTTTCATTTCTATAAATTTTCTTGCAGTTTCTATACATTTTCTTTCTGCATCAGATGGAAGACCTACCATCATTTGAAGCCCTAATTGTATACCATAGTCCTTTATTAATTTTGCGCTTTTAAATACTTCTTCTGCATGATGTCCTCTTATACTATCTCTAAGTACATCTTCATCTAAAGATTGTACTCCAAGTTCAATTATACTAACTTTATACTCTTTTAACATACTTAATATATCTTTATCTATGCAATCAGGTCTTGTAGACATTCTTATATCATTTACTAGTCCTTTATCTACATATTCCTTAGCTACAGATAATAAACTTTTTTGTATTTCTACATCTATTGCAGTAAAGCTACCTCCAAAAAATGCAATTTCCACACTAGCATCTTTATCTATAGTAGTTAAATATTCTTCTACTATATTTTTTACATCTTCACTAGTTATATCTGTACTAACCCCTGTTATCTTCTTTTGATTACAAAATATACAATCATGAGGACAACCTCTATGAGGTACAAATATAGGTATTATTCTTTTTTTCATTTATTATCACCCTTTACTATAAACTCTGCCAAGCTCTAATTCATATTATCTAATGCTTTCTTTGCAGCAACTTGCTCTGCTTCTTTTTTACTTTTACCTTCTCCAAATCCTAATATTTTATTATCTATACCAACTTGCATAACAAATTTCTTATTATGATCTGGACCTTTTTCATCTATTAATTTATACCATATATTAACTTCACCTTTACTTTGTAAAACTTCTTGAAGATGCGTTTTATAATCTCTAAATATTTTTCCTTTTCTAGAGTTTACTATTATATCTTTCATATATGTTAATATGAATTTTGAAGCTTCTCTAAGTCCTCCATCTAAGTAAATTGCAGCTATAACTGCTTCAAAGGCATCAGCAAGAATAGATATTCGTTCTCTTCCTCCAGTCGCTTCTTCTCCTTTTCCAAGTAACATATATTCGCCCAGTTTTATACTAATAGCTACTTCGCTTAATGATTCTTCACACACTATATTGGCTCTTAATTTAGTAAGTTCTCCTTCAGGTAATTCAGTTTCTTTTTTAAATAAATAATCACTTATAACTATACTAAGAACAGAATCTCCTAAGAACTCTAGTCTTTCATTAAAGTTATATTCCTTATTTTCATTAGAATATGAACTATGTGTAAGCGCTTCTAATATATATTCTTTATTATTAAATCTATATCCGATAATATTTTCAAATTGAACTATACTGTCTAATATATTTTTGTTTAATTTCATTATAATACCTCCGAATTAACTATCCCTAGCTTATAGTGTACTATTTTTCTAAAAGTATTGCAAAATAAAATTCACACTAAACTACGTAAAATAAATACATTTATAATATAAATTATATATATTTGATACAATAGTATTTCATTATAGTTTAGAACTTCTAACTTAAATATCTATATAGAAATGCCTATGAGAATATTATCTCATAGGCCTATTAGATTATATTTAATTATTCTCCACAATCACAATCTGTACAATTATAATCATCGTCATCATCAGAAGATAATATTATAGCCTTACAGTTTGGACAAACTACATCAACTTCATCATCATATAATAGTTCTTCATCTATTTCTACTAAATCATTACAATTTGGGCATTCCATTTCTATAAAACTAAGATCATCACAATCTTCATCTAGTTCTTCATCATCATATATATCATCTTCTATATCTGATAAATCCTCATCTATAGACTCAACATATTCAGCTAAATCACATTGTTCCTCATCTAATTCTACTATAGACTCTGCAAAACTTTCTAATACATCTATTATTTTATGTATTATCTTACCTTCCTTACTTTCTTTTCCTATTTCTAATCCTTCAGCTAATCCTTTTAAGTATGCTACCTCTTCATATAAATATTTCATATGTACCCCTCTCTTTCTTTTTATATAAATTAAAAGCTCGTACATCTTTATTATTAAGATATACAAGCTTTTTATACATAAATTACTAAACTCTTGATAAATATTCTCCAGTTCTAGTATCTATTTTTATTTTATCTCCTTGATTTATAAATAAAGGAACTTGAACAACTGCTCCAGTTTCAACTGTAGCTGCTTTAGTTACATTACTTGCAGTATCTCCTTTGATTCCTGGTTCAGTCTCTACTACTTCTAATTCTGCAAAGTTTGGAGCTTCAACTTGGAAAGCTTGACCTTGGTAGAATCTTATAGTAGCTACTTCATTTTCTTTTAAGAATTTTATAGCATCTTCAACTTGCTCATAGTTTAATGGTATTTGATCATATGTTTCTTCATCCATGAAGTAGTATAATTCACCATCATTGTATAAGTATTGCATTTGTCTTGTATCTATATGAGCTTTAGGGAATTTATCACTTGGGTTAAAAGCTTCTTCTCTTATAGCTCCTGTCTTTAGATTCTTGTATTTAGTTCTAACGAAAGCTGCTCCTTTACCAGGCTTTACGTGTTGGAAATCAACTATTAAACATGGTTGACCATCTTTTTCAAATGTTACACCTTTTCTGAAATCACTTGCATTTACCATTTTGTTCCTCCATATAAAAATAATTTTATTTCTCGATACTTAGGATTTATTTAATTATATTATTATTATAATCAAATATCTAAATTTAATTTTAGGCAAATATTTCTCTATATTTAATTTACCATTATATATCCTTTTATTACCGTATCCTCTGTAAATTATATACTCTATTGTAATCTTGTCAAGTTAATTATAATGATTTATATACCTATTAGATAATATATATTCTTAGAAATCAAAACTTAATATTTGTCCAATACATATACCTATTGAAATACTTTTTTTCTAAATCATTCTTGTATTTAATAAATATTAAAAATATGTACTTCTACATAATTAATATGATATATTTAATTAAATCATAAATACCATAACTCTAGTGAGTAAAAGCTCTTTAATTTATAACTACTCCGTCAAATCTTTTATTCACTTTATAAAATTTATATATTTATATATCTTTCATAATTGCTTTTAAAAAACTCTATTTTAAATTTATGTTTAAATATGTTTTTATAAAACTTACTTAATCATCTAAGGTTGTATTTAAATAGATATGATGTTTTATTTTTTTATATATTCAAGTTTGAAATATTAATTACTAATATTTTTATATTCTTTATTCAACTACATGATTACAATTTCATATAACTATAATATCATAAATTATCTAATATAAACAAGTATTTGACTTATTACTTCCTCTATATTTTTATCATTTATATCTATTAATATATCGCTTACCTGTCTATATTTTTCATATCTAATAGATAATAATTCCTCTATTTTTTTACTTAAATTTTCACTACCTTTTAATAGAGGCCTTTGGCTTATATCATTATGTAAATTATTTATTATAGTTTTAATACTTCCATCTAAGAATATTACGTTTTTTTCATGTTTTAATATATCAAAATTTTCTTTAGTGGTAATTATACCACCACCAGTTGATATCACTATATTATCATTTTTTACTAAATCTTTTAATAAATTATTTTCTAATTTTCTAAAATATTTTTCTCCATCTTGTTCAAATATTTTAGATATAGATTTTTTTTCTACCAATTCTATTTCATAATCAGTATCTATAAAATCAAAATTCAGCTTTTTAGCTAACCTTTTACCTACAGATGTTTTGCCTACACCCATAAACCCTATTAGTATTACTCTCATACGTCTTCTTCCTTAAAGTTTATTATATCTATAGTAAAATTAGTTTTATAAACTTGTTTATTTTTTGATAGTTCTAATTTAATATCTATAATTTTACCACTATTTTGCTTAGAAATCAGTATTTTATCGACATAATCTCCAATTTCATAACCACTACTTGCAGTTACATCTTTTATAAACAATTTATTACTACTTGGAATAAATTTAATTTCTTTATCTTTCAATTTATTATCATCTTCTTTATATTTACACTTAATTGATGTTACTGATAAAAAATTATTTATCTCTTCCTTAGAAATTATACCTATAATACCCTTAGAATTTCCTATTAATTCATCAATATAATTTGTAATTTCTATAGCTTGTTGTTGAAGCTCTATTTTATCTTCTATGTTCGATTTCATATTAAGTGATAAATCTAATATTAAATAAATAATAGATGATAATATCATTATTATTGATAATGTTATTACACTTTCTATAAGTATATATCCTTTTTTACATTTCATATTTACCTTCTTTTATAAGTACTCTACCACTTATAGGTACTATCGTTATTTCTTTTTTTGTATCTTTGTAAATAATTCTTATAGTTGTACCAGATGGATATGGAGTACCATCTGCTTTAAATTTTATCATAGGTCTGGTATAATCTATTTTACATGTTTTAGGTAGATATACTTTTTTTATATCTTTTCTATTTTCATTCAATGTAAAACTGCTTCCTTCCTCGCTTTTATTTAAATAAATATACGTATTTGTATTTCCCATCTTATTTAAATTTCTTACATATCTTATATCTGAACAAAGTTGTTTTGTAAATGAATTCACTTGATACTTTTCTATATTAACTTTAGGAAAATATATCGTTGCTATTAGTAATATTATACTTATGGTTATTACAAGTTCTACTAATGTCACATTCCTTCTCTTTTCATATTTTATTTCTCCTTATAATCGTAAACTTTAACTATATTACTTGGATTTATATTTTTTATTTTTATATTATACTCATCATTATTATCAATTTCATCATTATAATTATTATTTATACTATAATTATTGATATTTGGTATTTCTTTAATTTGATTTTCATATTCTAAATTTTTTTCTTTTTCATAATTTATATTTTTGTCATATTTATCTATAAAATTATTAAAATAATCATTATTTAAAGTTTCATTCTCAACTTCTATTTCATCACTAATATTAAAAAAATTTAAATTTGTATTTATTTCTACACTAGCTATATACTTTTTTGTATAGTTATCTTGTTTAAATGTTGATTCTATTTGAAAAGTAATTAATCCATTTAAATCATAAATTATTTTGTTGGGTATTTTTATGGTTATATTTTGAATTTGACTATTTGATATGTTTTTTATGTTATTTATAAATGTATTTCCTAGAAAATAGCTTTTAAATTCTTCTTCTGTTTCACTATTTTCAAAAGCTATACTTACTTCTTTTAAAATATTACTATGTACAAGTTCTATTGAACTTAGTAAAGATTCTTTTATAACTATATTCTGATAATTTAGATTACTAATTCTACTATTACTATAATTTAATCCTATACACATCATAATTATTGTACTTATAATCGAAAATATTATTAATATAAATACTAATACGGAGCCCTTATTGCTGTAATACATAGCTTTCAAGCCTCCTTATGTTTTCATTCTTCTTTACTTCTATTACTACTTTATAACATTTATAGTAATATTCAGACTCTTCTACTATTTTTTTAATTTCATATTCATTAATAATTTCAGTATCATTATAGCTGCTACTTATATTATTATTTCTAATACTACGTTTTATATAATCTAAATTAGATTTTGCAATATTTGTCATTTCTATCTTTGATATATTATTATTTAATATAAAATAATTGTTATATAATGATACTGAAACCATATAAATTAAAGTACATATTATCGATAAACTAATTATACATTCAATAGATGAAAATCCATCCTTTTTATTTTTCAAATTTCCTCCTATTATTAATATATTTATTCAACACTTTCTTCATAAAGTCTCTTTATATATTCAAAGTCTTCTTCACAAGGATTAATATTTGTCCATATATAAAAAGCTTCTAATGCTTGATTTATAAGCATATCTATTCCATATATAACATCTAAATTGTTTTTTTGTGCCCACTTTATAAAAACTGTATCTTTTGGTTTGTAAACTATATCACAAACTAATATTTTTTTATCTATTTCTATATTTGTATCTATCGGGCATAAATTACTCTCCATGCCTATAGGAGTAGTATTTATTAAAATATCTATATCAATTAAACAATTTCTACTTATAGTATTTTTTGAACAAATAGCTTTAGTATCAAAATTATTATTTATAGAGTTTATAATTTCATTTGCTCCATCTAAACTTCTATTTCTAATTTCTATAGACTCTACACCTTTAGATGCTAATTCTATAGCTATACTTCTACAAGCACCTCCTGCACCTATTATCATTACTCTTTTATTTTTTATATCATAACCTTTATCTAAAATTGATTTTACAAAACCTATTCCATCAGTGTTATATCCTTTTAATATTCCTCCTTTATTTTTTATAGTATTTACTGCTCCTATTAATTTTGCATTACTATCTATACTATCTAAATATTTAATTATATTTACTTTATGAGGTATTGTAACATTGCATCCTTTTATATCTAATGCTTTTATTCCATATACACAATCTTTTAATTTATCTTCTTTTACATCAAAACATACGTATATATTATTTTCAAAATATTTTTTAAATAAATAGTTATGTATAGTTGGAGAAAAACTATGTTTTACAGGATGTCCTAAAAGACAAATCGTCTTTGTATTTGAGTTTATATTCATTTTATTCTCCTTTTTCTTTATTTCCATTTATTGTATTATATATACTATATTATATTAAAAGTTACACATATTTAAATATTTTTGATAAATAAATGTATCATTATCATCCTTTACCCTATTTCTATAAATCTTTATATTACTATCTAGATTTAATTCTATAGAAACTTCTATATTTTTATCAGAATCAGTCTTTATATCTATTTTCCCATTATATAGTACTATTATATTTTTTGCTAAAGAAACTGCAATATCTAGAATTCTTCTATCTTTATCATTTATATATTTATTATAATCATATCCACCAATATTTTTTATACTTATTATACTCTTATTACATTTAGTTGTAAGCAATATATTTACTAAACTTTTTTTATCTGAATATCTTAATATCATAGTCAATAAAGTTAATATTATTTTTTCTATATCTTTAGGATCTACAAAAGCAATTTTTTCTTCTTCATTTGTATCAAAGAAAATTTCTATATCATTTAATTTTATATAATCATTAAATTCTAAAGCTGTATCTTCAACTAAAGTTACTATATTATAGTAATCTTTATTACTTTCATAAATATTTAACTCCAATTTAGATAAATCCATTATATTATTAATTACATCCATTAAAATATCTGTATTCTTTTTTATAATTTTAACTGTATTTGATAGTAGACTATTTTGATTTATCCTTATTTCTTCTTTATGTAAAATTGACATTAGCTGATTAGATGATGATATTACATTTAAAGGTGTTTTTAACTCATGAGACATATTTATAAAAAACTCAGACTTTATTTTATTAGCTATTTTTTGCTTTTCTATTTCTATTTCGATTAACTCTGTCTTAACTTGATTAGTTACATCTCTTACGATACCTACAACATTTAATTTTTTATTTACCTCTATAATAGTTCCTCCACACTCTATATGCATATCTGCTTGTCCAGATTTAATAATCTTTCTTTGAAATTTTATATTTTCATCATCCTTAGAAGTTGTTATTATCATACTATCACTTATATTATCTATTTCTATATCCTCGACTGTATTACAATTTATCATTTCTAAAAATCTAGAATTAGCATAAGTTATATTATTATTGTCAAAATTAGCTATATAAATCCCCTCTGGTATTATATTAACTAGTGTTTCATATTTTTCTTTGCTTATTTTTAATTTATATAATAATTTTTTATAATTAGTTATATCTCTAATTACTATAACATTTTTCTTGCTATTAATATCTCTAAAACTTGCTCTATCTATATTTAAGAAAATATCTTTATTATCTTTATATGTATATTTAAATTCTCCACTTTCATTTGAATTAAAGATAATATTATTTATTTGTTTACTCATAAAATCTATATTTTGACTCTTATTATTATTATATATAATATTATTTTCATCAGTTAATAGTATTGAATAAGGTATATTATCTACTATTTTTTTATATTTCATTTTGTTATCTTTTATTTTCATTTCACTTTTCTTCTTATAAGTAATATCTTCTATATAGCAAACAAATCCAACTTCATTGTCATCTATAATTAATTTACAATATGTACAAGAAAAGTATCTCCCATCATTACCTTCAAATTCACCCTTAAGTTTATCTGTTTTCTTATCTAGTAAATTAATGTATTGTAAAAATTTATCTTTATTTTTTACACTATTGTTTAAAAATTCTAATAAACTTAGGTTTCCTTTAAATGATTTATACTCTCTCCACATATTATAAAAACTTTCATCTTCATTAATTATATTTCCTAGATTATCTATTAAAATTACACATTTATTACTTTGATCTAAAATAGTATGTAAAATTTTATTTTTTTTATTTAAATTTTCTTTTATAGTGGTTGATATATTTTTATTTATATCAAATTTTTTATCTGTATCAATTATCTCATCATTAAATAAGTTTATTTTTTTAGTAATTTTCATATTTTTAAATTTTGATTCTTTTATATATACTATATATATGTTTCCTAGTATAAATATAGCTGATATTAAATCTAATATATTACCTATATTTACTATATTTATATTCTTGTCTATTAATAAGCATATACCTATATAAGATAAATTCAAAATCAATACTACTTTTGAACTTTTATTTAATTTATAGTTATATATAATAATTGAAAACATATATACAGTTGACATTAGCATATATAATAAAATTAACTTATTATATTCTATTAATTTATGATTAGTTTGTGTTAATATTGTTAATAATGATAATATATAATTTGTATTCATAACAAATTTCAAATTATGATCTTTTAATTTATATAGATTTAACTTTAAAATTAATAACATAACAAGTATCTTAATATTATATTGTAATAAATTAGTATCAAATCCTTTTATTATTATACTAATTTGATATACAATTATAGTTATTAAAATCATTAACATCATTGTATTTTTCTTATTTTTTTTGGATGTCCAATTTGCATATAATATGTATGTACTAGTAAGAAAAATTGCTATACTAAATAAATTTATATACTTATACATATTAATCTCCTTATTAATTTCTCTTATGAAGTTAAATTAAGATATATGTCCGAAAACTCTATATCTATCTTTTCATTTTGAGTAAATTGGTCTTGTAATTTAATATTTTTACTTAATATATTATTTGGTAATATTATTTTGAATTCACTACCTTTATTCAATTCACTTTCTACATTTATCTTTATGTTATTGAGATTTGCTAGTTTTTTTACTACAGATAGACCCATACCTGTGCCTTCACATCCTCTAGATAAAGTCGTATCTATTTGTTCAAAATTTTCAAATATAATATCTTTCTTATCTTTTGGTATACCTATGCCGGTATCTTTTATAGATATACAAACATTCTCTTTCTCAATATATAAATTTATATCTATTTTCCCACCTGTATCTGTGAATTTTATTGCATTTGATAATATATTTAAAATTATTTTTTCTACCTTATCTATGTCTAAAGCTAATATTTTCTTATTTATCTCACTTTTAAAACTTATATGTATTCCTTTTTTATCTGTATATGATCTGGATATCTTAACTATATTATCCACAAACTTAACGATATCAAATTTTCTTAATTCTAAAGTACATGTTCCGTTATCAATCTTACTTACATATTCTATATTATTTAAAAGTTTTATAAGTCTATAGCAATTTTGTGTAACTAATCTAGTATGATTGTTTATATTTTCTGAGTTATAATTCCCTTTATTGTCAATTAATTTATTGTTAATTTCAAATATAGTATTAATAGGCTTTTTTATATCATAGGCTACATTAGATAAAAACTCTGTTTTAAACTTATTTTTTTCTTTCATCTTATTTAATTCTTTTTCTAATTGTATAGATTTGAATTCATAATCTAACATTCTAAATACTACTATAAGAGTTCCTTCTTCTTCTCTTTTAACAACCGCTAATGATATATCAATATTTTTTATCTTATCTATTGTAAATCTTTTGAATTCTCCATAATTCTCTTCTTTAATATATGTTCTTATAGACTCATTTAATTTATCTAAACCTATAATTTTTAGCATTCTTATACTTGCTTCATTTCTATAAATATGTTTATTCGTCATTGGATTTATTATTACTATACCTTCTGGTAATGTTTGAAGTAATAATTTATACGTTTTTTCACTTTGTTCTATATTCATTATTGTATTTTCTAATTCAGTTATATCTATTAATATACTAATCAGTAAATCTTCATTATTTAGATTTATATTAGTTGTAACTAATTCAACAATATTTCCATTTATTAATTCTATCTTATTTATAATTTTTTCTTCTTTTCCACACATTACTGATTGTATACTAGATAAAAATTTTTCTCTAAATTTTTTGTTTATAATATTTTTTACATTCTCTATAGATATTTCTTTTTCATTATTATTTATATCTAATATTTCTAATCCTTTATCATTTATATATTTTATATTTTTATTATCATGTATTATAATTCCCTCATTTAATACATCTATTAAGTTTTTATACATCTTCTCACTTTCTTCTAACTTATTTTGTATTAATGTAGTTTGAGTTATATCTTTTAATATACATATTATAACTACTCTGTCATCTATAGTATCTAAAAAACATTCAAGTCTATAAATTTTTCCATCATAAGATTTAATATTAAGATTTATTGTATCTTGAGTTACTACTTTTTTTATTTCTTCCATTAATTTTTTATATTTAGGAAACTTAAACTGTAAATATTTTGATATGTCCATCTTATTTTCTTCATTATCATAATCTTCTATTAATTTATTAAATGATTCATTACTATAAATAAATTTTTTATTTATATCTAGGATAAATATTGGAATGTCAGATTCTTCTATTGATTTGCTTATTTTATTATTAATTCCTAGCATTTCATCTTTATAAGTTTTTTGAAGTTCTTTTTCTATTTTTATTTTCTTTTTTAATTCTTTTATGTAAGATTTTTTTTCATTTAAATCATTATTATTATCTGATAATTCTTTATTAAATGTTTTTATATGATCTATAATTAAATATTTTAATATTATAATATTCAATACTATATTTATCAAAATATTATACTCAGATTTAATATTACAGATATAGAATAACCCTAAAATTAACATAAATTTATATAGAAAATTATTAATTTTTAACTTTTCTATTATTATTGATATGATTAAAAATTTTAAAATAAGTACTATATTAATAAAATTTGTACTATCTATTACATTATCTATATTTAAGTACAAATATATAAAAATTTCTCCTATATAAATTATTACTTGTAATAACATTATCTTTCTCTGATTTAATGTATATAATATTAAAGATATAATTGGAATAGAAAATATAACAACTATATTTATATTTTGTAATATTTCCTTATATTTATATAAATTCATTAAATTAATCACCATCTCTTTCTTATTTTGTTAACTTTATCTAAATTTATCTATATTTTTAAGTAATTATTATGTATAAACTAAGATGATATTAATATTTTTTGCTATATAACTAATATTAGCAGATTCATGTAAGTTTTTTTGTCGTTTTTGATTGTCTAATTATGAATTTTTCAACAAAAAAAGCCTTATTTAGTTAAATAAGGCTTTTTTCTGATTTTAGTTCTTTTTGTAATTTTTTCAATGCTCTCTTTTCAATTCTAGATACATATGATCTTGATATTTCTAATTTTTCAGCAATTTCTCTTTGTGTTTTATATCCACATGTAGTTAAGCCATACCTTAGTAATACAATTTCTTTTTCCCTCTTTGTGAGTATTTTATCTACTTTTTCATATAGTTTACTAATTTGAACATTTAACTCTACTTGATCTAATATATAATCAATATCAGTTCCTAAAACATCAATAAGACTAATCTCATTGCCTTCTTTATCTGTGCCTATGGGATCTTGAAGTGATACTTGAACTTTATTTTTCTTATTAGTTCTAATATTCATAAGAATTTCATTTTCAATGCATCTAGATGCATACGTTGCAAGTCTTGTACCTTTATCTATATTATAAGTCTCTATAGCTTTTATAAGCCCTATAGTACCTATAGATATTAGATCATCTTGATCCTCATTAGAATTATTGTATTTTTTAGCTATATGAGCTACTAGTCTCATGTTTCTCTCTATTAGAACTTCCTTTGCATATTCATCTTGCTCTTCCTTAAATTTTGTTAGATATTTTAATTCTTCTTCAGGGGTTAATGGTTTTTCAAACGATTTTAATATAGTCAAAAGGCCACCCCCTTTTTTTATTTCATGTCATTTTAAATTATATGAAGGTGACCTTTTTTAATTACTATATTTATTTAATTTTATTATTTATTTTCATACATATTTCTTTAAATATAGGTAATGAATGTTTATTTCCATTTTTATTTCCTTCTACTAATACTGTTATAGCATATTTAGGTTCATTTTCAGGATAAAAGCCAGTTATCCAACTATGATTTACCTTCACACCATCAACTGTACTTTGAGCTGTACCAGTTTTTACTCCACATCCATCAGGTAAGTCATTTAATTCTTTACCTGTACCTTCTTTAGATACATTTTTCATTAATTCTTTTATCTTAGTCAGCGAATACGGAGATATTATATCTTCAGTTTTATTACTTTTAAATGTTTTAATTATATTTTGATTTGAGTCTAATATACTATCATATAAATACAATGGTTTATATGTTCCATTATTAGCTATAATTTGAGTCATTTGATTTACTTGTATCGGAGTAAACTCCATACTCCCTTGACCTATAGCTAAATTCCTTATAGATATATCTTTTGGAATTATTTCAAATTTCTCTTCTTCTAATCCTATATCTACCTTTTCTTCCATATGTAGTTTTTTAGCAGCCTCTATTATTTCTTCCTTACCAACTTTCAATGCTATATCTAAAAATGCAGGATTACATGAATTAGAAAATGCATCTTTTAATGTTTGATGTCCATGTCCATCTAAATTATTACAATTTAAAACTTCATTATTATCACCTATAGCTATACTTCCACTACATTCATATGTATAATTTTCATCTATTATTTTATTTTCAAATGCTGCATAAAGAACTACTATCTTAAATATAGATCCAATAGGATAATTAACTTGAATAGCTCTATTCATAGTTTCTCCATCTTTACTGTTTATATATTTAGATAAATTATACTGGTCAAAATTAGGCCTAGAACTTATAGCTAATATTTCTCCTGTATTTACATCAGATATTACTACTGCACTAGGATTCTCTTCTCTATCAACTGTCTCCTCAACTATACTTTGAATTTCTTTATCTATAGTTAATTTAATATGCTTATCATCATCGCTTTGATTTATTGTTTTTATACTGCCTTTTAATATACCTACATTTTTATTTCCTTCATTTCCTGCTTGGCCAGCTTTAAATACAGAAATATATTCCTCATGAGAATTATTAAGTATTTTTTCCATATCTTTTTCTATTCCATATTTACCTATCTTGTCTGCACTACTTATATATCCTATTGTATGAGATAAAATACCATCTGATGAGTATCTTAATTTTTTATCTTCTATTGTTACATTTTTTTCTTTTAATTTTTTTTCTAAATTATAATCTATACTTGTAATTTCTATTTCAACCACAGAATCTAATACTGTGTATTCAATATCTGTTTTTAATTCTCCATTTTCATTTTTTATTACTTTATTTATTAAATTTTTAGTTTCACTATCGTTCAAAATTTGACTCTTTGGCACTACTATTATTTTAGATAATTTTGTATCTGTTAATGGATTTTTATTTCTATCATATATCGTACCTCTTCCACTATTTAATTCTATTTTCCTAGTGTTTTGATTATCTATTTTTTCTTGATAAAAATCAGAGTCTATGATTTGTATATCTATAATTTTATATACTAATACTAGATATCCTACTATAAAAAAATAAAATATACTATATGCTCTTCTAATTATTTGTTTTGGTAAAATAGTTTTTCTTGACATAAAATCACCCCTTAGATATTTTCATTTTTGACAATATCTAAGGGGTTCATACTTTATTATTAGTTTAATTGAGTTTTTATTTTAGTAATAACTATATCTATAGCAACTTCATTTTGTCCACCTTCTGGCATTATTATATCAGCATATTTTTTATATGGTTCAATAAATTGATCATGAGCAGGTTTTACTGTTGATAGATATTGTTCTATAACTGAATCTACAGTTCTTCCTCTTTCTTTTATATCTCTTTGTATTCTTCTAAGAATTCTTATATCATCTTCTGTATCTACATATATTTTTATATCTAATTTATCTCTTAATTCTTCGTCTTCAAATATCATGATACCTTCAACTATAATTATATCCTTAGGAGATATAGTTACAGTTTCATTTTGCTTTCTAGTGTGTAATTCATAATCATATATAGGCTTTTCTATAGTTTTTCCTTCACATAATTCTTCAATATGTTTTATAAGTAATTTATTGTCAAAAGAAAGCGGATGATCATAATTTGTTTTTAATCGTTCTTCAAAAGTCAAATGAGATTGATCTTTGTAATATGCATCTTGTTCTAATGTAGCTATGTTTTCTTCAGGTATATTATCTATTATAGCCTTACAAACAGTACTTTTACCTGATCCAGTACCTCCAGTTATACCTATTATAAGTGGTCTTTTGTTGTTTTTCATAATGTCAATTCTCCTTAATATATAGCTTTATTTTTACTCATCTTTATCTGGATTATCTAAATAGAATCCAGATGTAAAATTCCTATTGTTTAATTTATTTAAATCATCTAACCAAATAGAGTTAAATTTCCATGAATTAGGATTTGCATAAAATTCATCTATAGCTTTTCTATAAGCTTTTACAGCAACTGCTACATATTCATCATCTTTCATTCTTCCATCTATTCTAAGACTTGTTATGCCACATTTTATAAGTTCTGGTATATATTCTATCATACATAAATCTTCTGTATTAAATAAGAATGTACCTCTTTCATCTTCGCATACAGGGAAATATTTTCCTGGTCTTTTTTCTTCAACTAAACTGTATTTTTTAGAGTTTATTGTTTTATTTTTATCTGCATTTTTACCTTTTAAAAAGTTACTTAACAATTTTCTACCTGAGTGTGATATAAATAGTGATCCATGTACTAATGCTTCTATTTCCATATCAATAGGAGACTTTAATCTTATTTGTCCTATTTCTTCACATGATAATTCTTTAGAAACTATAACTCTTTTTACACCTTGATTATGCCAAAAGATAGCAGTTTCATAGTTTGTTACGTTGGCTTGATCACTTAAATGTATAGTTATATACTCACATACATCTCTAACAATAGTCAACATCCCCGGTTCTATTACTACTATAGCATCTATACCTGTATCTATTAAAGCTTTAATATATTTTTTTATTTTATTTATATCATTTTCATGAGGTATTTTATTTAGAGATACATATACTTTTTTACCTCTATTATGAGCATATTCAACACTTTTATTTAATTCATCTATAGAAAAATTTTTAAGTTCATCACCTATATAAACTGCATCACAACCATTTTCTATATTTAGCTTTACTGAGTCTAAATTAAAAGCTTCTGCTAAAAGTTCTACTTTATGCATTAACTTCACCTCTTTTGCTATTTTTATAACTTAATGCTACTCCATCTCCTATTGGTATTAAAGATGTAGATAAATAATCACAGTTACATATATAGTCTAAATAGTTTCTCATTCTCTTGACAATAGTCTTTTTTCTTCTTATAACAAAATCATCATGAGCTACCATTCCTTTATATAGTATATTATCAGAAATTAAAAGACCATCTATTCTTAGTTTATCTATTATCATATCATAAAATAACTTATATTGTCCTTTTGCTGCATCTAAAAATATCATATCAAAAGGTCCTTCTACCTCTTTTAATATTTCTTCAGCATCTCCTTCTAATATAGTTATATTGTTCTCAAATCCTGCTAATTTTATATTTTCTTTAGCCTTTTCTATCATTTTTTCATTTCTTTCTACTGTTATAATTTCTACATCTTCATCTAATACAGATGCAAAAAGTATAGAAGAATATCCTATTGCACATCCTACTTCTAATATTCTTTTTGGCTTTTGAATCTTTAACAGTACTTTTAAAAGTTCAGATACTTCTTTATGAACTATAGGTACATTATACTCATTTGCATATTCTTCTAACTCTTTTAATAATCCATCTTTATCTTTTAGCGTAGTTCTTATATAATCTTCTACTAAATTATTTACTATATTACTCATCAAATCCACTCCTTACAGTAGTAATAACATTAATATAGGATTACATCTTAATAATTTAAGACATAATCCATAATTTTAAATCTCAATTAATAACCCTTAATTTTCTTTTTCTTTATTTAGTCTATCTCTTTCATCTTTATACTCTTTTACATATTTTAAATGATCTTCATAGCTTGTACTATAATTATTTCCACCATCCATCTTAGCTACAAAATATAAATATTCAGTTTTTTCAGGATATAATGTAGCCTCTATAGACTCTATTCCTGGGCTTGCTATTGGTGTAGGAGGAAGACCTTTGTTTTTGTAACTATTATATGGAGAATCTATTTCTAAATCCTTATATGTTACTATTTTTTTTCTTTCCTTAAATATATATTGTATAGTTGCATCTGATTGAAGAGGCATTCCTATCTTTAATCTATTGTAAAATACGCTAGCTATTATAGGTCTATCTTCATCTAGTACTGCTTCTTTTTCAACTATAGATGCTAGGTTTATAACTTGCTCTGTTGTCATGTTTAGTTCTTTTTGTCTATCTTTTAGTTTTTCAGTGTATACTTTATTGAACTGACTTAACATTGTACTTAATACTTCTTTTTCAGATGAATTCTCATCAAAATAATATGTTGATGGATATAAAAAACCTTCTAAAGAAATTATATCTTCTTCCTCTAAAAATTTAAATTTATCATAAAATTCTTTAGGATTTGATATCAATTCTTTGTAAGATTCTTCATCTCCTAAATTTTGTTCTACTAGAATTGAAACTATTTCTCTAGAAGTAGATCCTTCAGGAATAGTTATTTTTATTCCATCATTATATATTTTACCAGATGATATATCGTCTATTATTTCTTTATTTGAATATGTTTGATTAAATAAATATTTACCAGCTTTAAAATATTGTGATTGATTACTTAGTTTTACAGATATTTTAAACATTAATTTATTTTTTATCAATTTATTTTTATATAAGATATCCGATATAGTGCTTGTTGTTGCACCTTGTGGTATTTCAACTACTATATCTTTTGTATTATTTTTATTATATGGACCTATTTGTGTATATATAAACATGGATATCAATATTGCTAATATAATAGAAATAGCACCTATTACACCTAATCTTTTTTTATTTATATTCATAAATTTATTTACTCCTTATATATTTATATCCTTTATATTATAAATCTAAGCATAAAAAAATTCAATAAATTTGTCGAACAAGTTCTAAATTTTATGTTCTTAAAATTTTAAAAGCCTAACGTTATTTTATACACGTTAGGCTTTTATTAATCATATTATTAGAATTTTTTAATTTCGTCCTGAGTTACAACACCGTAGATTAACTTTTTAGGTTCTACTTTTTCTTTAACTATTGAATATGCATTTATAAATCTTTCTTTTGCTTGTTCAAATTTTTCTTCTTTATTTAAGTACATATAAGCTAATATGTCACCTTCTTTTACATAATCTCCGACCTTTTTCTCTAATACTATCCCAGCAGATAGATCAAGTATATCATCTTTAGTTTCTCTACCTGCACCTAAAATCATAGCAGATATACCAACTTCTTCAGCTTCTATTTTACTTATATATCCTGATTTATTTGATTTTATAGCAACTTTCTTTGAAGCTTGTGGTAATAATGTATAATCATCAACTACATTTTTATTTCCACCTTGATTTTCTATAAATACCTTTAATTTTTCAAGTGCTTTACCTGAAGTTATAGCATCTCTTATCATTTTAAGACCTTCATCAAAGTCTTTTGCAACTTTTGCTAAAACTAACATATAAGAACCTAGAGTTTCACATAAAAGAACAAAATCCTTAGGACCATTTCCTTTTAATGTTTCTATAGCCTCTATAACTTCTAGAGAGTTTCCTATAGCAAACCCTAATGGCTCATCCATATCTGTGATCATTCCTATAGTCTCTCTATTCATTCCACAGCCTATATCAACCATAGCTTTTGCTAATTCAAATGAATCGTCTAATGTCTTCATAAATGCACCATCACCAGTTTTTACATCTAATAAGATAGCATTAGCTCCTGAAGCAAGTTTTTTACACATTATACTAGCTGCTATAAGAGATATATTATCAACTGTTGCTGTAACATCTCTTAATGCATACATCTTTTTATCTGCAACAGCTATTGACGCTGTTTGACCACATACTGCTATTTTATGTTCATTTACAGAATTTATAAATTTTTTAGAATCCATTTCTATTGAGAATCCTGGTATAGATTCTAATTTGTCTAAAGTTCCTCCAGTATGACCAAGACCTCTACCTGACATTTTAGCAACTGGTGCTCCACAAGCTGCTACTAATGGAGCTAAGGCTATTGTAGTTTTATCTCCTACTCCACCTGTGCTATGTTTATCAACTTTTATTCCACTAATTTCTGATAAATCTATAACCTCTCCAGATTTCATCATAGCTTCAGTAAGATATACAGTTTCCTCTTTATCCATTTTATTTATATATATAGCCATTAAAAGTGCTGCTGCCTGATAATCAGGTATTTCACCTTTTGAATATTTTTCTACGAAAAAATCAATCTCAGCTTTGCTTAGTTTTTGCTGATCTCTTTTTTTTCTGATTATATCATAAACTCTCATAATAATTCTCCTTAATTATTATAACTATATATGGTTAACAACTGACTTAACTAGACTTAAGAATTCAGCTTTTACCTTTCTTGTTGTTTCTATTACTTCTTCATGATCAAGTGGTTGATCAAGTATACCAGCTGCCATATTAGTTATACAAGATATACCTATAACTTCCATGCCCGAATGAGAAGCTACTATGACTTCTGGAGCAGTAGACATACCAACTGCATCTGCACCTAATATTCTAGCCATTTTTACTTCAGCTGGAGTTTCATAAGTTGGTCCACTAAAGAATGCATATACTCCTTCTTGTAATTCTATATTTAATTTCTTAGCACATTCTTTAACCATTGCTATATACTTAGGTGTATATGCACTAGACATATCCGGGAATCTAGGTCCAAGTCTTTGATCATTTTTACCTATTAAAGGATTATTTCCACTTAAATTTATATGATCTTTTATAACCATTAAATCACCTGGCTTAAAGTTTATATTTGATCCACCTGCTGCATTAGTTACAACTATAGTATTTACACCTAAAGCTTTCATGACTCTTACAGGGAAAGTTATTTCTTGTTGAGTATATCCTTCATAATAATGGAATCTTCCTTGCATAGCTACTACCATTTTACCTTCTAATTCTCCTAATACAAGGCATCCCTCATGTCCTTCAACTGTTGATACAGGAAAATTAGGTATTTCATTATATTTTATTTTAACAGGATTTTTTATTTCATCTGCTAATACTCCAAGTCCTGATCCTAATATTAAGCCTATCGTAGGTTTTACTTCAAATTTACTTTGTATAAAATTTGCACTTTCTTGTATTTTGTCATATATGTTTTCCATTTTTATGTCCTCCTAATTTACTTCATTATTTCATTTTTAAAACTTGTACCATTTTTTGTTTTAGAAACATTTAATATATCAGCAACAGTAGCTCCTATATCAGCAAAGCTATTTCTTGTTCCTAAATTTATTCCTTCTTTTATATCTTTACCATATACTAATAACGGTATATATTCTCTAGTATGATCAGTTCCTTTATATGCTGGATCATTACCATGGTCTGCATTTATTATAAGTATATCTTTATCATTCATAGCTTCTATTATTTCAGGTATTCTAGCATCAAACTCTTCTAATGCCTCTTTATATCCCTTTATATTTCTTCTATGACCATATTTTGAATCAAAATCAACAAGGTTAGTAAATATTAATCCTTTATTATCTTTTTTAATATAATTTATAGTTTGATCTACACCATCCATATTATCTTTAGTGTGTATAGCTTCAGTTATCCCTTGTCCATTAAATATGTCTTCTATTTTACCAACAGCTATTACATCCAGACCATTTTCCTTTATATTATCAAGAACTGTTTTATCAAAAGGATTTAATGAATAATCTCTTCTATTTGAAGTTCTTTCAAATTGTCCTTTGCATGGTCCTACATATGGTCTTGCTATAACTCTAGCTACAGCATATTCTCCCATCATTATTTCTCTAGCTATTTTACACATATCATATAATTCTTCTAAAGGAATTATATCTTCATGAGCTGCTATTTGGAACACACTATCTGCTGAAGTATAAACTATTACATCACCAGTTTTCATTTGATGTTCTCCAAATTCATCTAATATTGCAGTTCCTGATGCTGGCTTATTAGCTACTACTTTTCTTCCTGTTCTTCTTTCAAACTCATCTATTATTTCTTTTGGGAATCCATTTTCAAAAGTTTTAAATGGTGTATCTACTAATAATCCTGTCATCTCCCAGTGTCCAGTAGTAGTGTCTTTTCCTTGAGATACTTCATTACATCTACCAAAAGAACCTATTGGAGAATCTACATTTTTTATGTAATCAATTCCATCTATGTTTCCTAATCCAAGTTTTACCATATTAGGTATTTTTATATCGTTAAATTCTTTAACTATATGACCTAGTGTGTTTACACCTTCATCTCCAAATGATTTAGCATCAGGTAATGCACCTACTCCAACACTATCAATTACTATCCATATAATTCTATTCATTTTTTCCTCCTTAGCTATTTATTTTCTAGGATGTTTTTCTTTTATTTCTCTTCTTATATTTTTATTTATATAATTTAAATATACTTGCAAACTTGATAAATTGGAATTTCCTAATATTTTACTAACTACAGCTATGTTCGCTCCTTCATTTAATAAATGAATAGCAAATGAATGTCGAAGTATACTAGGGTTAATATTTTTATTTATGTTAGCAATGCTTGCATATTTTTTTATAAGCTTCCAAAGACCTTGTCTTGTAAACCTTTGCCCTAATGAATTTACAAATAAAGCATTTTCTGTTTCTTTAGTTATTTTAGGCCTTGCTTCTTTTATATATTTTTCTAAGTACATCTTAGTTATATCTGAAAGTGGTATAATTCTTTTATTTTTAGAAATATTACAGTATATATAATCCAGTTCTAAATCTACATTATCAATATCCATATCAACTAATTCTGAAACTTTTATTCCCGTTCCATATAAAACTTCAAATATAGCTTTATCTCTTATTAATTTAGGTGTATCTAGTTTTGGGAAATTTAATAATGCTTCTATTTCTTTTTCTGTTAATATATCTACTTCCTGCTTTTCTACTTTAGGCTTTTTTATAGTCTTTGCTGGATTATTATCTGTTATATGATTTAAAAATAAGTAATCATGAAAAGATTTAATCGAAGATATCATTCTTGATACTGTTGCTACAGATATATTCTCCTTTTCTAGATTTATTATGTAACCTATTATATCATTTTCTACTACATCACTTAATTCTAAATTTATGGATTTTAAATAATCAATATACTTTTTTATATCAGTATAGTAAGATAATACTGTGTTATCTGATAATTTCTTTTTATCTTTTATATAGTTTGTATATTCCTTTATAACTTCCATAGTAAACTCCTTTATCTGACTAGGAACTTAATAATACTAATAATTAAAGCATTTAATAAAACTTGTAAACTAATAGTTATAACTAGTACAATTATTGAATTTAATAAATATCTCGAAAATAGAAAAATAATTTTGTTTATATTTCTATTCTTATTAAACTCTAATATTATTTCTTTTATATAATTAATTGAAATTAAAATAAGTATAATAGCACCTAATATAATAATTAAGTTTTTAGATATAGTTATAAAAATAAATTTTATACTTTTTAATTTCATAGCTAATATTACACTATTTATAGTGTAACCCATAGATATCCCTTTTACTATAAATAATATCAATGCTATCGGAAATGTTACTATCAATAAAGTTGATATAGAAATAGACATTAAAAAGTATATATCAGACTTTAAATTTGCTAATACTATATTTTTTATTGATATTTTAGAATTATAATACTCTACAATAGGATTAATACTATTTACTATATTACCTTGATAATCTGGCCACATTTTATTTAAATATGTACCAATTACTACTGCTGTTAAATATATAACTCCAATAATTATTATTTGTTTATTTATTTCTCTAAAATAATTTTTTCTATATGTTCTTCTCAAATTCATAACCTCCTCTTATATCTTACAAAATAGTATGTACAAAAAGAGGAGGTTATTCCTTTTATATTAATTCTTTAGCTAATAAAATTCCTATTGCTGTCTTTGCATCTTCTATTTCATTTTTTATTATCATATTTCGAGCTTCATTTATATCAATTTCATATTTTTCTATAATTTCATCTTCATCAAATTTATGCTCACCTTTAGTAAGACCCGTAGCTAAAAATATGTATATTTTTTGATTTGAAAATCCTGATGATGTAAAGAACTTATGTATTAATTTAATATTTTTAGCACTATATCCTGTTTCTTCTTTCAATTCTCTTATAGCACATTCCTTTGGTGTTTCTCCAATTTCGAGTTTTCCTGCTGGTATCTCCCATATAACTTGTTCTATTGGTTTTCTAAATTGTTTTATAAGAACAACTTTATCATCATCAGTTAGTGCAACTATTGCTACAGCTCCTTGATGCTCTACTATCTCCCTTTTTTGATACCCTTTATTTTCTATTTCTACAGTATCAACTTTCAAACTTATTACTTTTCCCGTATATATCCTATCACTACTTATGGTTTTCTCTTTTGCTATCATTACAAACCTCCGTTAGATAATAAGCTGCTGTACTTGCAGCTTCAAAAAATTCTTTATCTTGATCAAAATTTCTACCCATACTTCTTACCTTAAGTCCAAAGTACTCTAAATCAGATTTAGAATTTTCATTTTTGATATATACTATATTATGTTTTAAGTCTAATTTATTATTCTTTAGCTGTTCTTTTATATAATTTAACTGTTTATCATTATAAATGCATATAGGTAAATTTACACTTACATTTACTATTTCTTTAAGTACAGTTATACTATGGTGAGATATTCCCTTATGTCTATCTCTTTGATCTGCAAAACTTATTCTTGGTATAGATATAGGCATACCACCTAACTTTTTAACTGCATCAAGTATAGGTCCTTGCTCTATACCTGTAAATCCATATTTAGTTCCTGTACCAGCAATTCCAGGCCCCATACTTACAAAGACAACATCTGCATTTAAAACTTCTTTTGCCGTTATTAAGGCTGTATATATATTGATACATTCATACTCTCCACCAAATGCACTACCTATAGTTATAGTATTGTCTATTAATCCTTTTTTCTTTAGTGTATCTACATTTTTACTTAAATATATTGGAAGTGCTGCTCCATCTGTCATTATATATACCAATTTTTTCTTTGGATTTAGTCTTTTATATGATGCTACGAAAGGAGTTAACATACTATGTAAACTTCCAACTACAACTGGCATATTATTAAGACTTGAAAATTCTTCTATATTTTTATGATAGGGACTTTCTTGCTCTTCTACTGAATCTACCTTTACTTGAAGAGGCGTATATCTTAACTTCATGATATGCCCTCCTTTAGTAAAATTTGACTCTAACTTGTTCAAATTGGCTATAACAAAATGATATCCACCTGTACCTAAACTTAATTCTACGGCCGTTGTGTTCAGAAGCACTTCATCTCCTACATTTATATTTCCTGTAATCTTAGGATAGTTATAGGCCCTTTGTATTTCTCCATTTATTTTTACTCTTATATCATCTAATCCTTCATTTTGGTCTACTATAGATTCAACTACTCCTATCTTTTTACTTATCATAAGATTACCTTCCTAACTTATCTATGAAATTTAAAAACTTATTGTTCTCTATTATCTTAGTTAATGAATATTTTTCTGTAACAATATGTATAAACATTAAAAATGCTAACCATATTAATCTAACTTTTAATGAATATCCCATTACAAATAATATACCAATTGATATTCCTAAAACATTAGAACCTGTATCTCCCATCATTGCTTTTGCTTTTAAATCTTGTTTAAAATACGCAACCACATTTGGAAGAATTAATAATAAAAGATTTTTTGTATACTCACCTAATGTA
The DNA here is from genome assembly GCA_904418825.1 of uncultured Romboutsia sp. Lineage (GTDB taxonomy): Bacteria > Bacillota > Clostridia > Peptostreptococcales > Peptostreptococcaceae > Romboutsia. The sequence continues at coordinate 29,968 of CAJFPU010000001.1, forward strand.
AATAATAATGCTGTTGATATTAATAAATATCCTTTTATAGCTCTGCCTGGTCTTAAATCTAATAAATTCATTAGATTTGTAGATAAAGCTATTATTAATGTATTTATAATTATATCATAAATATTTTTAGATATAGATATTGATATTACAATACCTATAAAACCTCCGAATAATGCTTTAAATCCACCTGTTGTTAACTTACCATTTAATAAGCTTTTAAAATGTCCTTTTAATCCACTTACATCTCTATTTCCTATAATATCATCTAATATTCCTGCAAAAAACATAGATACTAATCCAAATAAAAATATAAATATATATAATATATCTTTAAAATTATTTGTAAAATAAGCTAATATTATAGAATTTATAATCAGCATAGGAAGAAATACTATTCCCATACTAACTGGTATCATATCTTTTTTATAATTAGGTCTTAATACATTACTATCAATAAGCAAATTTTTAAATAGAGGTATTAAAGCATAAGTACCAAGTAACCCAGTTAAAATTAAAATGGCATAAAGTATATATTTATTCATCTAATACTACCTCCATTCTTTTTTCTTTATTCTTAGAACTTTCTTTATATGATAAAATTGCTTCCCTCTATGTATAAACCCTTTTAAATTTCTACCTGTTTCGCTATGAGTCATATTAACTAAAACTTCTTTTATAGTGTATCCATATTTTAAAATATCTATAGTCATACCCACTTCTACACCATAACCATATGGTATTTCTTTAAACTGTTCTAATACTTCTTTTTTAAATATTCTTTGTCCTGATAAAGTAGCATCTAACTCTTTACCTGTCATTTCAAATACAGATTCCTTTGCTAATCTTTTTACAAATCCTAAGCCACCTTTTTTTGTAGCTGGTGGAAATTTAGCTATTATAACATCTGCTTCATTATTTAATATAGGCATTATAAGCTTTTTAACCTCACTAGATGTAGATCCTAAATCTCCATCTAAAAAACCTATAATTGTTGCATTTTTCATTGCCTCTTTTAATCCATAATTAAGGGCATATCCTTTACCTCTATTTTTATCTAAAGTGAAAACTTTTATTTTTTCACTTTCAACTGACTTTGCAATTTCTGTTGTTTTATCACTTGATCCATCATCTATAACTAATACTTCATTTATCTCATTAATATCTTTTATATTTTCTAAAGTATCTTTAATTTTATCTTCTTCGTTATAAGCTGGTATTATTATACTTATATAATGGTTCATACTTATCTCTCCTTTTTATTTTTTATATGGTATTATACTATCTGAACCTTCTAAATTTCCAAATTTACCTGCTATATTACTATCTTGAAGTACCATAACTAACGATAATTTACCTAAACCTTCATCTATATTATCTATAGTTGTAACTTTATCATTAGAATATAAATCTACATATGAGAATTTAGTATTACTCTGTTGAACACCTACTATATTTTTATCTTTATCCTTTAAAGTTTCTATTAATACTTTATCTATATTTTCATATTGGTCTTTACCTGACTTACCATTGTTTCCACCTGCCATTACTACAGAGTCATAACTTTGGTAATTTTCATTTAATGCATTTATCTTTATCATATTTGCATCTTCAAGTTCCCTTAACTTTGTTGTAGCATTATTTTCACTTAAAATTTTCTCAATGTATACCATAACATCTTTTGTACTTTTCATTTCTAAATTTAATTTAGTTGATAATTCTTCTATCTTTTGTTCATTAAATATATTATTATTTATCACTATATCAAAAGATACATTTCCATTAGCTTTAGTTATTATATCTTTTATTTCTGAAGTATAATCATTGTCTTGATTAGTAGATATTATCCCTATATTTTTATCTATTAGTTTATCTGCTACTAAACTATCTACATTATCATTTATAAATGCTATAGCTTTATCATAGTCTTCATTTAAATCAGCTAAGCTTTTTTCTAAATTATCATTTGTTACTTTTAAACTATCAAATTTGCTATCTAAATCACTTATAACACTTGCTTGTTGTTTACTAAGCTCTTGATCATAGTTTAGATTATATCCTACTAATATACCAATTCCTAAAGATATAAATATAGCTCCTATACTAACAATATAATATTTCATATTTATATGCATATTAATCCTCCTAAATTACAACTGTAGTAATAACTTTAACTTTAATTGCATCAGATGCATAAATTGTTTTACACTTGGTGTAAAAGATGCAATTATAAGTATTGGAAATAACGCTGTTGCTATTAACGCCCAGATATATTTCATTTTTAATTTACTTCTATATAATAAGTTAACACCTTTTGCGTCTATTAACTTAGCACCAATTTTTAATCTTACTAAAAATGTACTTGCCATACCTTTTCTGCCTTTTTCTAAGAAATCAATCATATTTGAATGAGTTCCTAAAGCAACTATTAGTTCTGCTTTATACTCATAAGCAATAAGCATAGCTATATCTTCACTTGTTCCTGGTGCAGGAAAGACTATAGCATCTAATCCTAAATCATTTACTCTTTTTAGTCCTGGTGCTCTTCCATCTGTATATGCATGTACTATTATTTCTTTAGCCTTTATTAATGCTTCATCACTTACACTGTCCATATCACCAACTATAACATCTGGAGTATAGCCAAATTCAAGTAATGCATCTGCACCACCATCAACACCAACTAAAATTGGTTTCATTTCTTCTATATATGAGATTATTGTACTTAAATCTTGTTTATAATCTTGCCCTCTTACAACTATTAATACATGTTTATTGGCATAGTTTGTTTTAACATGTGGAATTTCAACTTCTCCTAATATAAATCCTTTTTCTTTCTTAGCATAATCTATAGTATTATCTATAAATCTATCTAATTCTACTGATAAATTCTCATATGCTTTTTTTAATTTTTCTGAAACTTCTTGTTGGCCTAATACTTCACCATTTCCTAAAAATTCTCCGTCTCTATATATATTTCCATCTATAACTTCTATTATTTGGCCCTCAGCTAAATTATGAAATAACTCTTCTCCTACATTATCTATTATTAATATGTTATTTTCAGTTAATATACCTGGTCCTTTATTCGGATATCTTCCACTTATAGACTCTGCTGCATTGATTACAAGTTTAATCTTACCTTCTACTAAAGAGTTTGCAGCAACTTCATCAATATCTACATGATTTATAACTGCTATTTCTCCACCTGTAAGCCTTTTAGCAAGCCTTTTAGTTTTTCTATCCACCTTTATAGGTGCTTGGACTTTCATATTGTAAACCTCCGACATCTTTTTTAAAATCACATTCAATTATAGCACTATTTAACAATAAAAGAAATATTTTAAGTTTTTATAAATTTATCTATATATTCCATCTAATCTATATTAATATCATAAATCACTTATAACTTCAATAAATTTATTAGAATATCCTTTTTATTAAGTGAAGGATTTTTTATAACTTCATCTAATAAAAAACTTAATTTTTCACCTATTTCTTTACCTTTATATCCTAAATCTTTAATTATTTTACCATCTATATCTAAATCTATTATTTTGTAACATTCTTTACTACTTTCTATTTCATTTAATTTATTAATACATTGTTTTAAAAATTCAATCTTATTTTTATTATTTAAAAATTCATTATATATTAATTTTAATTTAAAAACTTTATTTAATTTTTCATATCCAATATTATTTAAATATTTTTTTAAAATTATATTATCTATTTTTTCAATATCTTTTATCATATATTCAATAATATCATTACAATAACTTATTACTTTATTAGGGTATCTTAGATTATTTATAATATTTAATTTTTTTATGTTTTCGCAATAATATTTATATTTTTCATCTTTGTTAATACATTTTAATATTTCATTTGAAACCAAGTAATCTAACATTATTAATCTATCTAATAAATCATTGTCACAATTTTTTAACATACTTATATTTTTCTCTAGTGTTTTGTAGTGATATTCATTTAAATTACAATACATTCCTAAATTTTTAAATATATTAGTCTTATATAGTAAAATTATATTTTGAGGATTATCACTTATCAAGGTTTTTGTAATTTCATCATTAATTCTTTCTATACTTATATTTTTTATTATATATGAATTTTTATATATACTATTTAACGTATTTTCATCTATAGTAAAATTTAGCTTACTACTAAATCTAATGGCTCTTATCATCCTAAGTGCATCTTCTTTAAATCTTTCATCTGCATTTCCTACAGTTTTTATTATTCTTTTTTGCAAATCTTCTAATCCATTAAATTTATCTACTATTCCAAGGTGTTCATTATATGCTATTGCATTGACTGTAAAATCTCTTCTTCTAAGATCTTCTTCTATATTTGATGTAAATTCTACAAATTTAGGTCTTCTATTGTTTTCATATTCTCCTTCTATTCTATATGTAGTTATTTCATATATATTATTATTTAGAATAATAGATACTGTTCCATGCTTTATTCCAGTATCTATTATTTTATAATCTTTAAATATATTCATTATTTCTTTCGGCTTTGCATTAGTTGTAATATCATAATCACTAGGAATTAAATTAAGTATACTATCTCTAACACATCCACCTACCATAAATGCTTCATACCCATTTTGATATATCATATCAATTAAAAACTTTACTTCTTTAGGTATAAATATTTCCATTAAATAACCTCCTTAATACGATATTATATATTAAGTTTTCCTATAACATATTATCTTATAATAAAATACAAAAAAAATAAGCCTTCTTATCTCAGAAGGCTTTGTTTAATAATTTATTTAACCATGCTATGCTCTAATCTTAATTTATCCGCAATCATAGCTATAAATTCAGAGTTTGTTGGTTTTCCTTTAGTATTATGAACCGTATATCCAAATAATTGGTTTATAGTATCAACTTTACCTCTACTCCACGCAACTTCTATTGCATGTCTTATAGCTCTTTCAACTCTACTTGGAGTAGTGTTAAACTTTTTAGCTATACTCGGGTATAATTCTTTAGTAACAGCTCCTAAAAGTTCTACATTTTCTATAACCATTTTTATAGCTTCTCTTAAATATAAATATCCTTTTATATGTGCTGGAACCCCTATTTCATGTATTATATTTGTTATTTCAGTTTCTATGTTACCTACATTTCTTACAAAATCAGTTCTAGTCATTTGTATATCTGCATGTGTTCTTGGCTTAGCTTCAATATGATTTGTCTTATTCGATACTAATTCTCTTATTCTATTTATAAATATAACAAAATCAAAAGGCTTAACTATATAATAATCTGCACCTAAATTTATTGCAGATTGAGTTATTTTATCTTGACCAACTGCAGATAAAACTATTATCTTCGGCATCTTAACAAGATTCATAGAATTTAATTTTTCTATTACACCTAATCCATCTAAATGTGGCATTATAACATCTAATACTAGTAAATCTGGTTGAGTCTTTTTAACTAAATCCAAAGCTTCTATTCCATCTTTTGCTATACCTAATATTTCTATGTCACTTTCGTTTGATAAATACTCCTTTAAAACTTGACAAAAGTCCTTATTATCATCTGCTAATACTATTTTAATTTTCTCGTTCACTAAAATTCCCCCTATTTAATAAAACATTTTATTTTTTATATTTAAAAATAATATCAAAAGTTTTTCACTTTAAAGCATATTCGACATACTTAATTTATATTCCTTCAATCTATTGAAAATTTTAATATTTATTATTATTTTTTTAATTCTTATTCTCTAATTTTATCATTTCCTCTATAAAAATACCATATCCTTTTTTAGGATTATCTTTTATTACATGAGTTACAGCTCCAATAAGCTTATTATTTTGTATTATAGGAGCTCCACTCATTCCTTGAATAATTCCGCCCGTATAATTAATTAATCTATCATCTATAACTTCTATTGAAATTTGTCTAGTATTTTGTTTATCCGTTGATATACTATTTATATTTATTTCATAGCTCATTATATTTTTAGTTTTATCTTCTAATAAAATATACGCTCGTCCTAATTTAATATCATCTTTATTTCCTATCTCAATTAACTGAATAGATTTCTCCTTTTCTGAGTTAAATACTCCAGTAATCCCAAAATTAGAATTATACTTGAACTGACCAATTGGATTATTTAAATCAAAGTCACTATATAAATATCCATTTTTCTCCTTTATTCCCTTTTCAACATTTAAATTTTTAGGATTATATATATATCCTTGTTTTATTTTAAGCAACTCATTTGTATCAGAATCAGTTATAGCATGTCCAATCCCTTTAAATACAGATTTTTCTGGATCATAAAATGTAAGTGTACCCATTCCTGATATTTTATCTCTAACCCATAAACCTAACTTCTTATATTCTCTATCAATTTTTAACTTTATATTTTCATTAATGTACTTTTCATCTCGTATTAAACCTACCTTAACTTCATCATCATTTATATTTTCTAATATTTCGAAGATGTCTTTAACATTTTCAATTTTTACACCATTTATATCTACAATATTATCACCTATTTCTATGCCACCTATATATTCTTCACTTTCATCTTCATACCCTATAACTAAAACTCCATCTGTAGTTGCTTTTATACTTACAATTTCTCCTAAAGGATATACATACTTTTTATTCATATTTATAGCTTCTATATCATTGCTTGAATATGTACTTTTATAATAATAGCTTAATAATATGAAAAAACTAATTAAAATTAAGGATATTATAATTTTTTTACCTTTCATATTAACCTCCAACCATTATATGTTATGTATTTATAATTCCATTTTTAATAATTTTATATACAAAAAAGAAGCCCTATAGGCTTCTTTTAGCTAATTCTATTATTTCAGTAGCATGTTCCATTGTTTTCTCTGTGATATTACTTCCAGCTATAAGTCTTGCTATTTCATCTTTTCTTTGATTATTGTCTAACTTTCTTATAGTAGTAAAAGTTCTTTCATTTGATGTACTTTTCTCTATACAATAATGAGTATCTGCTGTAGCAGCAATTTGTGGTAGATGTGTTATACATATAATTTGCTTTTTCTTACCTATATTACTAAGTTTTTCTCCAACTATTTGAGCTGCTATACCACTTATTCCTGTATCTATTTCATCAAATACTAATGTATCTATTTGATCAATATCCGCTAATATAGTCTTAAATGCAAGCATAAATCTAGACATTTCTCCACCTGATGCAACTTTATATATAGGCTTTATATCTTCTCCTAAGTTGAAAGATATCATAAATTCTATATCATCTTGACCTTTTAAATTAAATGTAGTTTCTTCAAAGTTTACTTTAAATACAACATTTTTCATGTTTAAACTCTTTAGTTCTATTAATAAAACTTTCTCTAACCTTAAAGCAACTTCTTTCCTTACTTTTGTTAGTTCATCCGCTTTGCATTTAAGTACTTTTTCAAGTTTTAATATTTCTAACTTTAATTCTTCTACTCTTTCATCTCTATTTAATATTTCTTCTAGTCTAGAATTTATTTTTTCATAGTAATTAAATATATCTTCTATAGAATCTCCATACTTTCTTCTTAAATTATTTATTTCATCTACTCTAGATTCTATTTGCTCTAATTCGTAGGGCTCAAAGTTTATATTTTCTTTATAATTTCTTATTTCTCTAGATATATCTTGAAGCTCATACATAATTCTTTCTATATCTGTATTATAATCACTTAAGGCTTTATCATATTGCGATATTAAGCTAAGTTCTTTAACTGCGTTTCCTATTAGGTCAACAGAGTTTACAGGACCATCATAAAGATTTTGATATGCCAAATTTAAGTTGCTATATATTTTTTCACTATTTCTATATACATCTCTTTGCTTTAATAATTCTTCATATTCATCTTTACTTAAATTTGCAGACTCTATCTCATTTATTTGGAACTTAAGTAAATCTATTTCTCTTTGAATTTGCATATCATCTTTATTTTCAGTCAATACATTTAATGCTTTTTTAACTTCACTATATTCATCGTATATAGATTTATATTCATTTTTATATTTTTCTAACTCAAACTCTCCAAATAAATCTAAAAAATCTAAATGAGTCTCTTTATTAAATAAAGCTTGATTTTGATGTTGTCCATGTATATCTATTAATGTAGATGCTATATCTTTTAATATAGATAATTTAACTGTTCTTCCATTTACTCTAGCAACACTTTTACCATCAGAATATATAACTCTTGTTATCACTAATAAATTATCTTCGTCTAGTTCTAAATCGTGTTCATGTAAAACTTTTTTTAAATTGCTACTTTCTGAATAAAATACAGTCTCTATTACGCCTTTTTCACTACCTTTTCTTAAAAAAGATCTATCATATTTTTCACCTAAGCATAATCCTAATGCGTCTATTATTATAGATTTTCCTGAACCTGTTTCACCTGTTAATATATTTAAATTTTCATCTATACCCAGCCTTAATTCTTCAACTAGAGCACAGTTTTTCATATATAACTCAAGGATCAATTTAAATCCCCCTCTTTTTTATATATTTAATATTTATTTACTTAAATTATGAGAAGCTTCGACAACTTCTAATATTTTTTTATTGTATTCTTCTCTATCAAATTCAAAAGGTTGATTTGTAATCTTTAAATGTATTAAGTACTCTATATTTCCTTCTGGTCCTTTTATAGGAGAATAGTCTAAATCTAAGATTTCAAATCCATTTTCAGCTGCAAAATCCGATACCATCTGTATAACTTCTATATGAGTTGACTTTTCTCTTACTACACCTTTTTTACCAACTTTTTCTCTACCAGCTTCAAATTGTGGTTTTATAAGTGCTACTACTTCTCCGTTTTCACGAATAAGTTCCTTACATTTAGGAAGTACTAATTTTAATGAAATAAAAGAAACATCTATAGAGGCAAAATCTGCGAACTCTTTTGTATCCTCTATTGTAACATGTCTTATATTAGTTCTTTCCATACAAACAACTCTTTTATCCTGTCTTAGTTTCCAAGCAAGTTGTCCATATCCTACATCTATAGAAAATACTTTTGTAGCTCCATTTTGAAGCATACAATCTGTAAACCCTCCTGTAGATGAGCCTATATCCATACATACCTTATTCTCTAGTGTTAAGTCAAAATTTTTCATTGCCTTTTCAAGCTTAAGACCTCCTCTACTTACATAAGGTATTGGATCTCCTTTCACTAGTATATCTGCATCTTCATCAACATCTACACCAGCCTTATCACATCTTTGATTATTTACAAATACAACACCCGCCATTATAGCCTTCTTAGCTCTTTCTCTGCTTTCAAAGTATCCTTTTTCGACTAATAATAAATCTATTCTCTTTTTCATAAATTTACCTTTCTATTTTATAAACTCTTTATTTTCTCTGCTATTTTCATTGGTGATAATCCGAAACTATTATATATTTCATCCATACTCCCATGAGGTATGAATTCTTCTGGTAAAGCTATATTGCTTATATCTATATCATATTTATTGTCTATTATAAATTTATTTATATTAGTTGAAAATCCGCCAGTTATTACATTATCTTCTATAGTTACTACTTTTTTATGATCTTTAAATAATCTATCTAATAAATCTTTATCTATAGGTTTTAAAAATCTAGCATTAACTATAGTTGGGTTTATTCCTTCTTTTAATAGTATCTCTTTTGCTTTTAATGCATGTTTTACCATACTTCCAATAGCTAATATAACTATATCATTTCCTTGAGATAATATTTCATAGCTACCTATATCTATAGTATCATAATATCCTATATCTAAGTAGTAACTACTTCCTCTTGGATATCTAATTGCAACTGGCGAGTTTATTTTTAATGATAATTCTAACATTAAATCTAACTCTTTGCTATCTTTCGGAGCCATTACAGTTATGTTTGGAATATTATTTAAATAACTTAAATCAAACATACCATGATGTGTTTCTCCATCATTACCAACAATACCCGCTCTATCTATTAAAAATGTTACTGGCTTACTAGTTATACAAACATCATGTATAATTTGATCATATGCACGTTGTAAAAACGATGAATATACTGCAAAATAAGGTTTCATTCCATTTTTAGCTAGTCCTGCAGCAAACGTAGTAGCATGTTGTTCTGCTATTCCAACATCATAATATCTATTAGGATGATTTTTTTCAAATATATTAAGTCCCGTTCCAGATGGCATAGCTGCAGTTATTGCAACTATATCTTCATTCTTATTTGCCATTTCACTTAACTTTTGACCAACTTGATTAGATATTGATACATCATTAGAACTTTTTATACCCATTTTTATATCAAACTTTGATACGCCATGGTATTTATCAGGTTGTTCTTCTGCATATCGATAACCTTTACCTTTTTTAGTTATTACATGTAAAAGTACTGGTCCTTTTTTAGATTTCGCTTTATTTAAAGCTTCTATAATCTCTTTAATATTATGACCATCTATAGGACCATAGTATTTTATACCTATAGATTCAAAAAAGGAACTTTCATGAGGTGTAAATTTACTAATAACACTATCTTTCATCTTATTTGCAGTTTTAGATATTATCTTACCACCTGGAGATACTTGTAATATCTTTTCTACCTCATCTTTTACCTTATTAACAGTTGAATTTCTTATTATACTAGATAAATATCTAGACATTCCTCCAACATTTTTATCTATAGACATTTCATTATCATTTAGAATTATTATCATATCTGTATTTGTATATCCTACATGATTTAATGCCTCAAGTGCCATTCCTCCAGTTATAGATCCATCACCTATTACTGCTATAACATCACTTTTTTCTTTTTTTATATCTCTAGCACAAGCAATACCTTGAGCCACTGATATAGATGTACTACTATGTCCTGTATCAAATATATCATGTTCACATTCACATTCTTTAGGAAAACCGCTCATTCCATTAAATTGTCTAAGTTTTTTGAATTCATCTTTTCTGCCTGTAACAATTTTATGTACATAAGATTGATGACCAACATCCCATACAATTTTATCTTTAGGACTGTCAAATACCTTATGTAATGCTAAAGTCAATTCCACCACACCTAAATTAGATGATAAGTGTCCACCTGTTTGCGATACAGATCTAACCAAAAATTTTCTTATATCTTTTGCTAGCAAATCTAACTCATTTACAGTCATATCTTTTAAATCTTGTGGAGAATTTACTTCGTCTAAATATTTATACATATTCATTCACCTTTTATTGACTAAATTTTATTCACTCTTTTATATAAAATATTCTTTATTTAAACAAGTATATTTAATAATAATTTTTAATTATCTAAAAAAGCCTTCTATGAGAAGACTTTTTTCTTTACATAGTTTCGATAAATATTAAAAATTAATATATCTTAGTATTGACTTATACATATTAATTTTATAACATAAATAAAACATAAAAAATTATATCATATACTATATGTCTTTTCAATTTATACAAAAACTATAGCTGTTAATATACCTAATATTGCTCCAAATAAAACTTCTTTTGGAGTATGTCCTATTAATTCTTTTAATCTTTTTTGCTCTATATGTTTTTTATGATGAAAATCATCCAATATTTTGTTCAATATAGCAGCTTGTTTTCCAACAGCTCTTCTAACTCCAGAAGCATCATACATTATTATTAATGCAAATACAGTTACTATTGCAAAGTCAGTAGAATTAAATCCTCTTTCAATTCCGACTAATGTGGCTAAACTTGTTACAAAAGAACTATGTGAACTTGGCATTCCTCCTGAAGTAAATAATCTTGAAAATTGCATAAATTTATCTTTGCCTGTAAATATTTTAATAAATTGAGCTAAAAAACAAGCAAACATACTTATCGCCAAGACTTTATTGCTAAAAATTTGTGAAAAAAAGTTCATTTTTCCTCCTTAATACTCTCTGTCTATTATATAATCTGCTAAATCTCTTAAAAACTTAGTTTCCTCATTTATTGTCTTTATACTATCTTTAGCTTCTTGTATTAATTCATGCGCTATATTTTTTGATTCTTCTAAACCAAGTAATGATGGATATGTAGATTTCTGATTTTCTATATCACTCCCTACTTTTTTACCTAACTTAGATTCATCTCCTAATATATCTAATATATCATCTACAATTTGAAATGATAGACCGATATTTTTTGCATATTTAGTTATTTTTTCTAATTGATTTGATGTTGCATCACCTATTATAGCACCTGCTCTCATACATCCAATTATTATAGCTGCAGTTTTATTATTATGTATATAGTCTAACTTATCCTTTGATATTTGTTTGTTTTCACTTTGAATGTCTACAACTTGACCACCTATCATACCATATATACCAGATGCTTTTGCAATTTCATTTATAGCTTTTAAATATTTATTTGGATTTTTTTTATCTATTGAATTTGATAACATAACCTCAAAAGCATAATTCAAAAGAGCATCTCCAGCAAGTATTGCCATATCTTCTCCATATACTATATGATTTGTTTTTTTGCCTCTTCTTAAATCATCATTATCTAGCGCTGGTAAGTCATCATGTATAAGTGAATATGTATGTATCATTTCTATTGCCATAGCAAATGGTATAGAATCTTCTACATTTCCACCTACTGCTTTACAAGCTTCCATTGTTAATATGGGTCTTAATCTCTTTCCACCTGCACTTAAACTATAGTTCATAGATTCAATTATAATTTTTTGATAACCTTCTTCAGATGGCATATATGTTTTTAATAAACTCTCAACTTGATTAGCTCTTTCTTTTAAGGCTTGTTTAAATTCCATAATTACTCCTCCATAATATTAAAATCTTCTTCTATACCTAATTGATTAAACTTACTTATTTTTAATTGTGCATTATCTAAAAGCTTATTACAATGTTTATAAAGCTTTATTCCTTCTTCATATAAACTAAGTGACTCATCTAAGCTAGTGCTTTTAGATTCTAATGTTTCTAAAATAGATTCTAGTTTATTATAGGCTTCTTCATATGTTAAGTTCATATTTACACCTCTTCATCTTCTATACTTTCTACATTGCATTTTATATTTCCATCTCTTAATTTTATATCTAATTCTTCTTTTAATTTGATTTGTTTTATACTATTTATAATCTCGCCTTCTTTATGAACTATACTGTATCCTCTATCTAATGTTGCTAAAGGACTTAAATTGTGTAATATTATTCCTGTGTTTTTTAATCTTTCACTTTCTATACTTATAGTATTTTCTATCTCAAAATTTATTTTATCATATATCTTGTCTATTTGTGTTATTTTATCTTTTATTGTGTATAATTTTAAATAGTTACCTATCTTCTCAAACACATAATCAATTCTATTTTTATCAAGATTAACTTGGTTAATTACAGACCTATTAAGTCTATCTTTTATATTATCAAGTTTATATTCTAAATCAACTAAGTTAGGAGTAGCTATTTCAGCTGCTGCAGATGGAGTTGGTGCTCTCATATCTGCTACAAAATCACATATAGTAAAATCTGTTTCATGTCCTACTGCAGATATTATAGGTATTTTTGAATTAAAAACTTCTCTTGCTACTATTTCCTCGTTAAATGACCAGAGTTCTTCTATAGAACCTCCACCTCTACCAACTATAATTATGTCTACATTATTTTTATTATTAAAAAATTTAATACCTTCACATATATCGTATTTTGATTGAGATCCTTGTACATTAACTGGGTATAGCTTTATATTTACCTTTGGATATCTTCTTTTAATAACATTTATAATATCTCTTATAACTGCTCCTGTTTCAGATGTAATAACACCTATAGATTTAGGCATACTCGGTATTGATTTTTTATATTTAATATCAAATAAACCTTCTTCAGATAATTGTTCTTTAAGTTTATTAAATTCAATATATAAATTTCCTAGTCCTTCTATTTCAATATCATTTATATATAATTGATACGATCCATCTCTTTCATAAAGTGATATATATCCATTAGCAATTACTTTTGACCCATTATCTAAATGTAAGTCTTTATTATAATTATTCTTAAATATAACACAATTTATCTTAGACTTTTCATCCTTTAAAGATAAATATACATTCCCACTACTATGTACTTTAAAATTTGATATTTCTCCTTTTACCTTTAAGTTATATAAAATTGCATCATTAGTTAATATTCGTTTTATATATGAGTTAACTTCACTTATTTCCAAAGCTCTCAGTTTCATATTTATCAACCCCTATTATAGCACATCCACATGCATTATCCGTTGAGTATTCTGGATTTGTAAAGTGTGAATATATTTTATCTTTTCTTAACTTTGTACTTAAATTATTACGTAAATATTTACTTGCAGCTACTCCACCACAAAATATCACTTCATTTACATTGTATAAGTCACATATATAAGTCAAAGACTTATACATATTTCTAACTACTGCATCTAAAACCAGTTTAGATATATATTTAGAATCCTCTGAATCTATTAACTTATTTACTTGATTTTCAAGTCCCGATAAGTTCATGTATCCTTCTTTTACTGAAGTTTTAAGTCCTTTTAAAATTTTTATATCACAATCTATTGCATTTTTATCTATATACTTACCTGCTGGAAAGTTATATCCTAATTTAACTCCTGTTCTGTCTATAAACTGCCCAAAACTTATATCTTTACTTCCTCCAACTATTTCTATATTATATTCTAAAGAATTTTTCTTTCTATTTAATAATAGTATTTCTGTAGTTCCACCTGACATATGTACAGATAAAAATCTATCTCTGTTTATCATTTTAGAATTTAATAAACTAGCTTCAATATGATTTTCTTGATGAGTAGTTTCATAAAATTTACAATTTAATGAATTAGCCATAACCTTTGCAAAGTTATAGCCAACTGTAAATACCGGCATATAAGAATTTTCTACTGGCCTTGGTTTTTTCGATACACAAACTCCTACTATGTTATAATTATTATGTAGTAAATTTAATTTTTCACTAAGCTCTCCTAAGTTATTTATATGTTGAAAAACTCCTTCACTTTGCCTTAATCCTTTTGTATTTTCTTTAACATTTAGCATTATTTTTTCATTTAAAATAATGCTTTTTTCTAAAGTTATAGCTGCTATAGAAGTTGTATAGCAGCTAGTATCAATTCCAATTATTATATTATTTTTTTTCAAACTCATTTACAACACTACCTAATATTCCATTTATAAACTTAGGAGCCTTGTCATCACAATAAAGCTTAGCTAACTCTATAGCTTCATTTATAGAAACTTTACTTGGTACTTCCTCTATAAATACTAATTCACATATAGCAAGTCTTAATATAGATAAATCAACTTTAGGCATTCTACTTACCGACCAATTCTTTGCATATTTATTTATTAATTCATCTATTTTATCCTTATTTTCTTTTAATTTTTTACATATCAAAGCCATATACTCTTTATCTACTGCATCATCTAATTGTATATTATTAAGTTCTACATTTGGATTATTTGAATACTGTAGTCTAAGTTCTTCATATCTGTTTATTATATATTCAAGGTTATCATTTAAAAATATATCTAATCTTTCTTCTATATTTTCTATATCCTCTTTATTCATTTCTATTTGATATATTAATTTCATAATATATTCTCTACTAGTTACTTTTCTCGCCTTATCACTTTTCATTAGTGTAATCCTCCTTTAAGTTTATTATGCTCATATTAAACAATAAAAAAACCTCTGATTTTTCAGAGGTTTTTTATTAACTTTTTTTAGATTGTTTAGCTTCTTCCTTTTCAGCTTTTTCCTTTTTAAAGCTGATTCCTTGAACATGTATATTTACTTGAGAAACTTTAAGTCCTGTCATTGTTTCAACAGTATTTTTTACATTTTCCTGAATTTTAAAAGCTATTTCTGGTATAGATACACCATAATCTATCATAACCATTACGTCTAAGCTAACTTCCTCTTCTTCTATTTGTATCTTTACACCATTATTTTTAAGTATTTTATCTGTAAATGTTGTATTAGTTTCTACACCTTCTACTTCTAAAGCTGCAAGTCCTGCTATTGTAGCAACTACATCATTAGATATTTTTACTTGTCCAAAATTATTATTTTCCATTTCAAATACTACCCCCTTATTTTAAGGAACTATATTTATATATATAATAATACCAAATACAATCCCACTTTGCAAGAAAATAACCTCAGTTATTTTCCGAGGTTATTAGATGTATAATATCATTTACTTATTATTATTCATCAATTTTATATTTTCATATTTTACATCAGCTTGTTCAGCAACTAAATCAAATATTTTAGCAGCATCTGTTTCACCTAACTTTTCCTCACTTACAACAACATTAACTTTCCCTTCATTTATGTATACTAATGCATTTTCAAATCCTTTAGTACTTAATATATTTTCTATATTTAGTTCTGATTCTTGATCCTTAACTAATTGTAATTTCTTAGCAGATGCTTCTTTTCTAGCTTCTTCAGATGTAGATGGATTATTTATCATCTCATTTAAATCTTGAGCTAAATTATTTCTTTGCTTTTCTCTAGTCATTTTCATATCTAATATATAAGTAGCCTTTTTCATATTTTTCTCTGATGTAAGTTGCTTTTCTATTTGCTTACTAGCCTCTGTAACTTTTTCTTCTACTTGACTTTCTTTACTATCTACTACTTTAATATCTTCTTCATTATCTACATCCATATTTTTTTCATTTTGAGCCTGTTCATATGCTGTAAATTCTTTAGAAGTTTCTAATAAAGACTTTCTACTTAATTGATAATTTACAGTTCCTATTACAACTAGCATAGCTGATAATGTTATTACTACAAATCCTCTTCCCTTATAATTAAATTTCATTTTTATCCCCCCAAGTTTATTTTAATATTTTTATTTAGTATATATCTCTACTTGATGACCTTGCACTTGTAAAGCTGTTTGCACTGCACTATAAAGTGTTTCTTTTACATTAAGATCTTTAGCTCCAGTTGCTACTACTATTACTCCATTTATTTTAGGTTGATTAGTTTTTATAACTATAGGATCATTAGCACTTGATGTTATCATTGTTTTATTTTCACTAGATGTTGTAACTGTTCTTTCTCCACCTTGCTTATCTACTTCCTTTGTCTCTTCCATTGTAGTGTTAGTATTAAAAGCTGGTTGAATTTCTTCACTTGATTCATATGTAATCATAACATCTAGTTCTCCAGCACCTTCAATTTGTGATAATATATTTTTAAGTTTTTCTTCTAATGCAGTTTTTGACGATTCATTACTTAACTCTTCTTGAGTTATATTATTAATTTCATCTTTACTTACTATTTCTTTATTTTCTATTCCTGACATAGCTATAAGTGAAATACCACAAATTACTGCCAAAGATAATAGCCAGTATATTTTCTTCTTCTCTTTTTCATTTAGATTTTTAAACATCTCCTCATCCCCTATTAATCAATTTCTATAGCTTCAATTGATACATCTAGTATTTTTACTAAGTCTTCTTTTAGATTATCTTCGTTTAAATCTAAACTATGTTTAGTACTTCTTTGTTCATCATTTTCGTTAAATACTTGTTGTGATTTTTCATTTTCTTTAGATTGTATGTCCTCATTTTCAATTTTATTACTATTATTTTTATCTTTCACAGTTATTTTTCCAATTTTATTACCTTTAATTTCTAATTCATCTAATTCATATCCATATTCATTTAATTTCAATTTAAGGACTTCTTTTAACCCATCTTCATATCCTTTTGATAAATTATTATTTCCAGTTCTATCTGCTAATCCATTTATAGTATCTACATATTGCTTATTATACTCAGTCATATATTTTAATACACTATCCTCTAGAGACATATCTTTAGAAAAAAAATTTACTATTGGTGTTAAAATTATGAATACAAATATAAAATTAATAACTAAATTTATATATGGTTTTATCTTAGAAGAAGGTAAGATCATATCAACTATATTAACTATAAATGCACCTATTAAAATTGTTACAATCCATGTTTTTATACTTTCTAACAAATTATCACCTATCCTCCCGAAACTACACTTATAGATGTTAATATAGCTACTGTTACAAAAAACATTATCGTTATAGCTATTATACATGCAAGTAATATCATCATTAAATTTGCAACTTCATTTAAAAAACTTGATATATTATCCTCTCCTATAGGCTCTACAGCTATTGCAGACACTTTATATACTAATATTATCGACAATATTTTTATAATCGGAACTATACATATTCCTACTAAAATTATTAAACCTATACCTCCAAATACACCTTTTATAAGTTGAGATGATGATAGTAAAATATCTACAGAATCTGATACAAATCCTCCAACTACCGGAATAAAGTTGCCTATTGCAAATTTAGCTGTTTTTACCGTAAAATTATCAATACTAGTTACATATAATCCTTGTATAGATACTAGTCCTAAATATATGGTGAACATAGCTCCTATACAAACTAAATTTATTTGTTTTATAAATGATGATAATTTTTTAAGTTTTATATTTTTAGATATATTATTAACTACTAGTATTGCAAAACCAACTGATATTGATACAAATATGAATTGTTTAAAGATAACATTTATAAATGCTACTCCTCCTATAAATATAGGATTTAATACGGCTGATGTTATTGGACATCCCATAAGCGCAAGGAATGCTATTAGTATAGGCATTATAACCTGCATAATACCTATAGTTGAATTTATAGTATTATTACAAATTTCTAGTACATCTTTAAATCCTATCAGTGTAAATGAAACCATAGTTATAAATACTATGTACGTCGTGATTTGGCTTACTGCATTTGATGAGAAAGAATTATCTAAACTTTTTAGTAGTGATGATAATAATGCTAAAACTAATATTATCATGGATATTTTTATATTTCCTTTTAATTCATCAAATAAAAGTATCTTTATATTTTCTTTATCAAATAAATCTAATATATTTCTGTCACCTTTTATCAAATCTTTTATAAATACTCTTAAGTCAATATCATGTATTATAGATGATTCTTTTATATGCTTTTGTATTTCTTGTAAATCTATTTTTTCTAACTGATTATCTATATATGAATCTATACTTTTTTTAGTTTCATTATAATCTGCATTCTCATCTTCATTTGCAAAAGATACAGAAAAAGATCCTATTATTATTAAAATAGTAACTAGTATTTTTAAATATATTTTTTTCATAAGTTATCATTCTCCTATGGGATAATATTTAATACCATTTCTACTATTGATAAAAGTATAGGAAATGACATTGTCATTACTATTATTTTGCCTCCAAACTCAAGCTTAGATGCTATATTTCCTTCCCCACAATCTTTACAAAGTTGTATTGCAAATTCCATAAGATATGCTATTCCTATTAGCTTTATTATTAAAGTTATATATATACTCGGTATATTAGCTTTATTTGCTAAATTATTTATACTTTCAATTATAAAACCTAATTTAAATATCACAGATGTTAATATAATTAGTCCTGTAAGTATTCCTATAAACATAGCTATCTCTGGCCTATCTTTCTTAATTACCAAACAAAGTGCGGTTGATATAATTGCAATACCTATAATTTGCATAACTTCCAATATACATCACCTCTCTTTAATAAAGCTGAAACATAGTCTTTACTGTATTAAATAACATACTTATTTCAGTTAATACCATACCTAAAACTATTATTACTCCTGCTAGTGTAGTGAATGTCGCCCAATCTTTTCTGTCTGTCTTGTCTAAAATCATATTAAGAATAGATATTAATAAACCTACTCCAGCCACTTTTATTATTAATGATATATCCATGCTAATCCTCCTCTAAAATAAAATTATTCCAATCATTATTCCTATAATGGTTACTAATTTTTTATATACCATACCCTTTTGACTTATATCTTCTTTAGTTTCTTCTGTTATTTTTTTTAAATTTTCAATAGATAAATCTATCATCCTTGATTGAGACTCTATATCACTTTTTCCAAGAGTAAGTACAAGCTTTTTAAATTCTTCAATCTCTTTATTTTGTAAATAAGTATCTTTTATTAAAATATTTATACTGTCATTTAATATTTCATCTAAAAGTTTACATGGATTATTATGTAATTCATATTCTAGTGTTTTAAAAAAATTACAAGTACAAAATTCTTTCTTATTACTTAAACTCTTAAAAATCTCCTCCAATGTGTACAATCCAAAGGATAAGTCTATCTTCATCATCTCTAATATTCTTATGAGGTCATTAATCTCTTTATGTCTTTTTATATAAGCTTTATATATATATTCTCCAATTAAATAACTACAAGCTATCAAAATACCAATTACAAAAATCTTAATTTGCAAAATACCATCTCTTTTCTTCTAAATCATATATTTTCTCAATTGTTCCAGGTCCTTTTTTAGCAGATAATATTATAACCTTTTTAAATAATTCACTATCTAATAAATTATTTAGTTCCTTTCTATTTTTTATATCTTCAATTGAATCTCCATGAACTGTTGTTATTAAACTTACTCCTCCATTTAAAGCTGTATATAAAGCCTTTATTTCATCTATATTTCCTATTTCATCAGTAACTATCACATTAGGTGACATAGATCTTAAAAGCATCATAATTCCTATATCTTTAGGACAAGTTTCTATTATATCAGTTCTTATTCCTACATCCATTTGAGGTATTCCTAAGTAAGATCCCGATATCTCATTACGCTCATCTATTAAAGCAACTTTCATACCATCAAATTCAAATTCCTTATTTCCATTACTTATATTCCTTACAATATCCCTTATTAAAGTTGTCTTACCACATTGAGGAGGTGATATTATCAAGGTATTATTTATTTGGTTTTTGCCTTTTATAATATGTCTTAAAACTTTATCTGAACATCCTAAAACTTCTCTTGAAATTCTTATATTTAACGAAGATATATGTTTTATATTTTTAACTTGTCCATCTTCTATAATTGTTTTGCCAACTATTCCTACCCTATGTCCTCCTCTAAGAGTTATGAATCCTTTTTTTATATCATCAATAAAAGAATGGATTGAATATTTGCACATTATTTGAAATGTTTGATCTATATCATCTTTACTAACTATATATGGATTATCCATATTAAAATCTAATTTATTTAATCTAGTATTATAAAAATAGTCCTTATTATTTGCATTTACTATTAATGGTTTTAAAGACCTTAGTCTTATCTCTTCTATGTTTATATTATCTTTTGATATACTTTTTATCATTTCTCTTAAGTTAATCGAAAGTGAATTTACAACTTCTTCTAAAATCTCACTCATACCTTGTCCTCCTCTCTTGTTTATATAATCATTGTATTTATAATATAAGTAAAATATGACCTATTTTTATAAAATTTTAATTAATATACTCTTATAGCTTGATATATACATTATGAATTATAAAAAAATAATATTTTATAAATAAATAAAGCCCAGTAATCTTTCTAAATTACTAGGCTTTTTCATATTTAAATCTTTATATTTTAATTATTTTTAATTTTATACATATTATTTATTATTTATCTTCAGCTTTATTATCTTCCAAAAACTTTTCTATTTCCTTAACTACATTCGCTTTAGTAAACTTTATACCTTGATTTATAGCATTTTTTATAGCATTTGAATCCGAACTTCCATGTGCTTTTATTACTCCTCCATTTACTCCTAAAAGTGGCGCTCCTCCATATTCAGAATAATCCATAAAGCTCTTTAATTTTTTCATATCATCCTTTATAAGCATGGCACCTAATTTCCCTTTTGTACTACTTAATAAAGTTGCTTTTATAAGATTCATCACAGACATAGCTACACCTTCAGCTGACTTTAATAATATATTTCCTGTAAATCCATCACAAACTATTATATCTGTATATGCATTTATAACATCCCTTGCTTCTATATTACCTATAAAGTTTAAATCTAAATCCTTTAATTCTTCATAAGACTTTTTAACTAAATCATTTCCTTTTCCTTCTTCTATACCGATATTAGCTAAAGCTATTTTAGGATTATTTATTTCTAATACTTTACTAGCATATATATTACTCATACCAGCAAATTGAACTAAATTTATAGGTTTACAATCAGCATTAGCTCCACCATCTGCAATAATAGTCATTCCTCTTTTTACGTTTGGTAAAGCTGGACATAAACAAGGTCTATCTATACCTTTTATTCTTCCTACTACAAATACTCCTCCAGCAAGGACTGCTCCAGTATTTCCCGCTGATATAAAAGCTTGTGCCTTACCTTCTTTAACAAGTCTAAGTCCCACTACCATAGATGAATCCTTCTTACTTCTAATCGCTTTTACTGGCTTATCTTCATTTTCAATAACTTCTGTAGTATGTAGTATTTCTAATTTACTTTTATCAAATTCATAATTAGAGAACTCTTGCTCTAACAAGTCTTTATCTCCAGTTATTATTATATCTACATTATATTCATTTATAGCATTTACTACACCCTCTACATTTGACTTTGGAGCATTATCTCCACCCATACCATCTACTACAATTTTCATAGATATTCCTCCTCAATTCTAATTTATATACAAATAATCATTAATATTATAAAAATTTTATTAACTTTAGAAATATATCTGCAAAACGCTTATATCACTAACTATATACCTTTATTACCACTTCGAATACATTTATTATGTAAATATATTTAAATTGTTGGTAAATACTAATAGTAGTATGCTATATTATCATAAAATTATCAATATATTATTTTAAAACAAAAAAACATGTAGAATATATTCTACATGTTTTAGAAATTATTATTCAGATACAACTTCTTTACCTTTATAATATCCACAATCTGGACATACTCTGTGTGGTAATTTTGGCTCATGACATTGTGGACAACTTACGAATCCAGTTGCTACCATTTTAGAGTTAGCTGCTCTTCTCATTTTAGTTTTTGATTTAGATGTTTTACGCTTTGGTACTGCCATTTACGCCACCTCCTTAGTCATTTTTAAATATATCTTTTAATTTAGCAAAACGGGGATCTATAATCTCCTCGTCGTTCGCACTTTCATTACAAGAACAAGCTTCTATATTTAAGTTTGCTCCGCATCCTTGACAAAGACCCTTACAATCTTCTTTACAAAGAACACTTGCAGGTATTTTGAAATCTAATGTCTGCTCTATTATATCAACAAAATCTATATCTTGTCCATCAAATATTATTGCATCATCATCTTCAAATTCGTCTTCATCAAAGCCTTCTTTAACTAAAAAACCTTGTATAGAATATACTATTGGTACTTCTACCTCATCTAAACATCTTGAACAATTGTCAATAAGTGTAAAGTCAACATCTACATCTAAATATAACCCTTTATTAGTGTTAGATACTTTACCTTTTATATTTATTGGTGAGGATAATTTATAATTATTATTACAATAATTAATAGTATCAATTTTTTGAGAAAAATTCAAGTCTATTTTATCAGTTTCTCTTCTAATTAGTTTATCTAGACTTATTATCATCAGATTCACCTCAATACATTACCAATTTATTATACAAATTTAGCCTTTGTTTGTCAAGTATTTTTACTTGATAGATATTTTTGCCATTAATACTCTATATCTACAAAATATAAGGTAGGTTTTACCCTACCTTATAAAATATTATATGCATTTATAATTATTTTACTAATTCTAATGTATCTCTAGCTATCATTAATTCTTCGTTAGTAGGTATTAATAATATCTTAACTTTTGAATCTTCAGTAGATATTACTCTTTCTTTACCTCTTACCTTGTTAGCTTCTTCATCTAACTTCATTCCTAAGAAGTCCATGTTAGCCATTATATCAGCTCTCATATCTATACCATTTTCACCAACACCAGCAGTGAATACAACAGCATCAACACCGTTCATTTCTGCAGCATAAGATCCTATATATTTCTTAACTTTTTTAGCATAAGATTCTAAAGCTATTTGAGCTAATTCATTATTTTGAGCAGCTGCATCTTCTATATCTCTGAAGTCTGAAGATATACCAGTCATTCCGTATACTCCTGACTTTTTATTCATTAAATTGCTTAATCCTTTAGCATCTAATCCTTCTTTTTCCATTAAGAATGGTAATATAGCTGCATCTATATCTCCACATCTAGTTCCCATTATTAATCCTTCAAGAGGAGTGAATCCCATACTTGTATCAACCGACTTACCACCATCTATTGCAGCTACAGAAGCTCCATTTCCTAAGTGACAAGTTATTATTTTACAGTCTTCTATGTTTTTACCTAACATCTCAGCTGCTCTTTGAGATACATATCTATGAGAAGTTCCATGGAATCCGTATCTTCTTACACCATATTTAGTGTATAACTCATGAGGTAATCCATATAAATAAGATGATTTAGGCATTGTTTGATGGAAAGCAGTATCGAATACTCCTACCATTGGTACTCCTGGAAGTATAGCTTCACAAGCTTCTATTCCCATTATGTTAGCTGGGTTGTGAAGTGGTGCTAATTCTATACATTCTTCTAAAGCAGCTTTAACTTCATCAGTTATTAATACTGATCCAGCAAACTTTTCTCCACCGTGAACAACTCTATGTCCTACAGCTTCAACTTCTTTTATATCTTTAACTCCACCGTATTGCGGGTCAACTACAGCATCTAATACTAACTTTATAGCATCTTGATGATTTTTCATTGGTTGTTCTACTATAAGTTTTCCTTCAACACCATCTTTTTCTTGCTTTAGTATAGAACCTTCTATACCTATTCTTTCAACTAATCCTACACATAAAACTTCTTCATTCGACATATCTATTAATTGATATTTTAATGAAGAACTACCACAGTTTAATACTAATATTTTCATTAGTATACCTCCTTAAAATTTCAAAGATAATATGTAATAAGCCTTAGGCTTAAAATATACTCAATATATTTTGTATACATTAAACATTTTGACAATAATTAATATACCACTTTTTTTCAGAAAAGTATATATAATTTAATATATTTATATTACCCTACATTATTTTTCTCCATTTGTTATAATATTATAATATAATTAACAAATTTATTTCTAATATAAAATTCTGTTTTTGATAATTTGTTAATAAGCTTTATTAAAATATAAAAAGGAGAATTTTTCATGAAAATACTTGGACTGATAGTTGAATATAATCCTTTTCACAATGGTCACTTATATCATTTGCAAAAATCTATAGAAAAAACTAACGCTACTCATACTATTGCCATTATGAGTGGTAATTTCTTACAAAGAGGAGAACCTGCTCTATTTGATAAATATACAAGAGCTCATGCTGCTGTTAAAAATGGTGTTGATTTAGTTATTGAACTACCTACAATGTTTGCTTGTCAGAGTGCAGAAATATTTTCTCATGGAGCAATAACTACTCTAAATTCATTAAATTGTGTTGATTCAATTTGCTTTGGAAGTGAAGAAGGAGATATTAATATACTTTATACAATCTCTAAAATATTAGTAAATGAGCCTGAAGATTTTAAAATTTCTCTAAAAGAGTATTTAGATGCTGGCATGCTATTTCCAACAGCTAGAAGTTTAGCATTATTTGATTATATTAATAAATTTAAACTTTTAGATATTTCAAAAGAAAAACTTTTAGATATATTAAATTCGTCAAATAATATACTAGGTTTAGAATACATAAAAAGCATATTGAAACTAGATAGCAAAATAAAACCATATACTATAACTAGAATTCAATCAGATTATAATAGTGAAACTATAGAAAGTAATATTTGTTCTGCAACTGCAATTAGAAAACAGTTAAAAGATTTAAATAATATTTCTTCTATATCTAATGTTGTACCTACTAATACATTCAATGTATTAAAAGATAGAATTGATGAAAATTTTTCTCCTATGTTTGATGATAATTATTTTGAAATTCTATCATCAATAGTAGTTAGAGATAAAAATATCTTAAATACATACTTTGATGTAAATGAAGGTATCGAAAATAAAATATATCAAAGCATTTTTACATCTTCTACTCTAGATGATTTAAAAGAATCTATAAAATCTAAAAGATATACTATGACAAAAATTAAAAGAACCTTAAATAATATATTACTTGGAATTACTAAAAGTGATATGAACAAAATCAAAAATATCAATAGTGTACCTTATATAAGAATATTAGCTTTTAATGATAAAGGTCGTGAAATAATAAAAAATATAAAATTTAATTCCGATATAAATATTATAAATAAATTTTCTAATATCTCATTTTCTAAAGATGATGAACTATTCAAAATATTAATAGATTATGATATAAAAGCAAGTAATATATATAATCTTATCTATTATAAAAATAATAAAAATCTATTAAAAGGTCCTATGGATTTTTACATATCACCTAAATATGTAAAATAAGTATACAACCTTTTATCATATATTCCTACTCCATCTAATATAATTATCCTATATTAGATGGATGGTAGGTGATCAAAATTAATAAAAAACAAGTTATTAACTTTTTCTTTCCTATTTTAATTATTTGTACCTTAATATTAGGTATAGTAAGTTTTCCAAACGAATCTATTTTAGCTGCTAAAAAAGGGATATCTATATGGGTCAATGTATTGATACCTTCACTATTACCGTTTATAATAGGTGCAAATTTAGTTGTAGATTTAAAAGTTGTAGATATAATAGGATATATTATTAATCCTATTACTAAATTCATCTTTAATGTATCAGGTAAAAGTGCTTTAGTATTTGTTATATCCACTATATCGGGTTATCCTGTAGGAGCAAAGCTAGCATCAGAACTTAGAAATAATAATCAAATTTCTCAATTTGAATGTCAGCGATTAGTTTCTTTTTGTTCTACATCTGGACCCTTATTTATAGTTGGATCTGTGGCAACAGGAATGTTTAAAAATCCTTCATTAGGATATTTAATGCTTATTTGTCACTATCTTGGATCTATATCTGTAGGTCTATTATTTCGAAATTACGGTAAAGAATCCTTAAGTAATGACACATATTCATTAAAAACAAATGTATTGAATACTATAAATAATAGATATAAGGATGAAAGAGGATTTTTTGTTTTATTCGGAAATGCTGTATTTAATGGTGTTAATACTCTACTTTCTATTGGAGGATTTGTAATTGTATTTTCTGTAGTTTTTGAAATATTTTCTATTTTTAATGTAATTTCTTTAATTTCATCAATCCTTTATGTTCCTCTTTCATTGTTTGGCGTTACAAAAGAACTTTGTCATTCATTTATAAGTGGATTATTTGAAATCACTATAGGATGCGATAGAGTATCTTCAGTATTATCAACACCTGAAATTTTAAGAGCTTCTCTTTCTAGCTTTTTAATTGGATTTAGCGGATTATCTATACTTGCTCAGTGTTGTAGCTTTTTAGCTAAAACTGATATAAATGCGAAACTATATATATTTAGTAAATTTTTACATGGTTGTTTAGCTAGTATGTTTACTTTTTTATTTTATCCAGTGTTAAAATCAGATTTATTTGTATCTAACTTCGATACAATATATAATTTAGTTTATGATAATTCAGTATATAATTTTTATTTAAGAAATTACAATATAATTCTACCTATATTTATGATACTTTACATATTTATAATATTATTAATATTAGAAAAGACTAGTTATAATATAAAAAAAGAAAGCTAATTTTAGCTTTCTTTTACTTTCCTGGATTTAATTCAATCCTATTTCTTTCAACTTCTTGTAATATACTTTTTAAATTATGCTCCACAGTACTTAATACATCTTCTGCATATTCTATTGATCCAAATCTTATTTCTTTTGCAACAGCTTCAGCTCTTGAAATTATTTCATTTGCTTTTTCTTCAGCTTTAACAACCGGTTCACTAGCTTCTAAATATGCATCTAGTATTTCTTGAGAATTTTTCTTTAATTCTTCTATATTATTTTCATATTCTTCCTTTATTCTTTCAGCTTCTTTCTTAGCTTGTTCAACTATCTCAATAGCTTCTTGCTTAGAATCATTTATGATTTTATGTCTTTCTTTATTTACCCAGGATGCTTGTTTTAATTCTTCTGGTAATGATGCTTTTATATTATTTATTAATTCTAATACTTCTTCTTTATCGATACCACTCTTATGAGAAAATGGTATTGAAGAAGCATTGCTTATTATACATTCTAGTTCTTCAAATTTATCCATAACTTCTAAATCTATATACATTTTTTATTCCCCCTATTAGTTTTTCTTTCTAATTTATCTAAAACAGTTTCTGGAACTAAATTTTTAACATCTCCGCCAACTGTTAATACTTCTTTTATTAATGATGAACTTACAAATGAATATTCTGTTTTTGTAGGTAATATAATAGTTTCTATATTTGGATTTAACTCTCTATTCATATGAGCCATCTGTAATTCGTATTCTATATCTGCTCCTGTTCTCACACCTCTTACTAAAGTAGTTATTTCATTATCTTGGCAATAATTTACTAAAAGTCCATCAAAACTAACTATTTTTATATTTTTTAAATGTTCTGTGCAAGATTTAATTAACTCTACTCTTTCATCAAAATCGAATAAGCCTTTTTTATTTGGGTTATAAAGTACACCTATTTGTAACTCATCAAATAATTTCGAAGCTCTACAAATTATATCTAAATGACCATTTGTAATAGGATCAAAACTTCCTGCAAATATAGCTTTTCTTTTTTTACTTTTCATTTTACTCCTCCATTTTATAAAATGTTAAAGTTGTATTTCCATATTTTTTATCTCTAGTTTTTTCTAATCTTCCTATTTTATCTTCAAATTTATCTTTTGTGTCATGTTCAACAACTATTATTCCATCATCTTCTAATAAATCTGCATTGTCTATATTTGAAAGAGCCTCTATAAACATATTCTTATAGTACGGAGGATCCATAAAGATTATATCAAACTTTTTATTTTGAATCTTTAATCTATCTATTGCATTTTTAAAATCTAAATTTAAAATAGTACTTTCACTTTCTACACGGGCCTTCTTTATGTTAGATTTTACTATATTTATACTATCTTTACTAACATCTACAAATACGGCAGATGATGCACCTCTAGATAAACATTCTATACCTAATGATCCTGTGCCTGCAAATAAATCTAATACATTACTATCTATTATATATGGATTTATTATATTAAATAAAGATTCTTTAACTCTATCTGTAGTAGGCCTTACATCTTCATTTTTTGGAGTATCTAATTTTAATCCTCTTACTTTTCCTGATATTACTCTCAACAAACTTCACCTCTTTGTATATTTTAACATAATTTTAATTAATTTAATGAAATTTCTTTAATAGAATGTTCAAATTTTGTCATAATTTCTTTTTTCAGCTTCTTATTTTCATTATTTTGTAATTTATGATCTAAACCTATAATATATCTAGCCTCCTGTTGAGCTAATTTTAATATCTTCATATGTTTAAATATATTAGCAACTTTAAGTTCTGGAAGTCCATGTTGTCTAGTTCCAAAAAATTCTCCTGGACCTCTTATTTCTAAATCTTTTTCTGATATCTTAAATCCATCATTAGTTTCTTCCATTATAGACATTCTTTGTCTGCAAACCTCACTCTTTGATGCATATATTAAAATACAATAAGACTGATGACTTCCTCTACCTACACGACCTCTTAATTGATGAAGTTGGGCAAGTCCAAATCTTTCAGCATTTTCTATTATCATTAGTGTTGCATTTGGAACATTTACTCCTACTTCTATAACTGTAGTTGATACTAATATATCTATTTCTTTATTTTTAAACTTCTTCATTATCTCATCTTTTTCACTAGATTTCATTTTTCCATGTAAAAGGCCTACTTTTAAGTCATTAAAATATTCTAATTTTAATTCTTCTACGAGTTCAGTAGCTGCTTTTGCTTCTATAGCTTCACTTTCTTCAACTAATGGACATACTATATATACTTGTCTACCTTTTTCAACTTCTTTTCTTACTAGGGAATTGTAAGCTTTATCTCGTTTTCCTTTATCTATAGCCAATGTTTCTATAGGTTGTCTTCCTGGAGGAAGCTCATCTATTATAGATATATCCAAATCTCCATAAAGTATAAGTGCTAAAGTTCTTGGTATTGGAGTTGCAGTCATTACTAGTATATCTGGGTTTATACCTTTTTCTGAAAGTTTACTTCTTTGCCTTACACCAAATCTATGTTGTTCATCAGTTATAACTATCCCTAAATTATTAAATTCAACTTTATCTTCTATTAATGCATGAGTTCCTATTAATATATCAATCTCCTTATTTTTTACTCTTTCTAAGACTTTCTCTTTTTGTTTTTTAGTAAGACTTCCTACTAATAATTCAATTTCCATTCCAAAAGGCTTTAATGTTTCAGATAAAGATATATAATGTTGTTCTGCTAATATCTCTGTTGGAGCCATTAGTGCACCTTGATATCCATTTAAAACACAGTTTGCTAATGCTAAAAGAGCTACTACAGTCTTTCCAGAACCAACATCTCCTTGTACTAATCTATTCATTACCTTACTAGATTCCATATCTTCTATTATTTCATTTAATGCTCTATTTTGAGCATTAGTAAGTTTAAACGGTAGTGCATTTAATATCTTGTCTAGATTTTTATCTCTATTAAACTTTATACCATCAACCTCAGTTGTCCCATTTTTAAACATAAATAAACCCAACTGAAGAATTAGAAATTCTTCAAATACAATCCTATACAAAGCTATTTTTAATGCTTCTTTACTAGTAGGATTATGAATATTTCTTATAGCATAATCTATGTTACATAACTTATACTTTTCTATTATCCTTTGAGGTAAATATTCTTTTATTCTTATTTCTTCATTATTTAAAATAGACTTTATAATACTTATTATTTCTTTGTTGGTTACTCCATAAGTCAATGGATATATAGGCATAACTTTACATGTATTTTTAGGATCATTTGTAAGGTGTTCTATCTCACAAGAACTTAACTCTATAGTTTTAAATTCTTTTTTAATTTTACCAAATACTAATATAGTGTCTCCGCATTTATATAAATTCTTTATATGTGGTTGATTAAAGAATACTAACTTTGCATATCCTGTTTCATCTTTTATATCTATTTTAGTAAGTGTCATTCCCTTTTTAGGGCTTGTTGTATTTATCGATACTATTATCGCTTTTATAGTTGCCTTTTCATCATTTTGCAACTGAGATATCTTTTTTAAGTTATTCCTATCTTCAAATTGTCTTGGAAAATAAAATAATAAATCTTTTAATGTAAATATGCCTAACTTATTAAGCTTATATGCTTTTTTAGGACCTATACCTTTTACATATTGTATGTCTCTTTCTAAATCAATCATTTTTATCACCTATAAATAAAGTCCTGTACAAATAATATTATTATACAGGACTTTAAAAATTAATTTATTAATATATTCTACAAACTACAAATATGTTCGTTACTTAGATAATTATTCAACTGATATTAAGTAATAGTAAAGAGGTTGACCTCCATAATATAATTCTATATCTAAATCTTCGAATTTTTCTTCTAATTCATCACGAAGATTATTTGCATCATCCTCAGTTACATCTTCACCATAGAATAATGTTACTATAGCACTATCTTCATCTACTAATTTCTCTACTAGAGATGTAGTTATTTCATCTACACTTTCTCCAGCATCCATTAATTTACCTTCTGCTATACCTATTATATTACCTTCTTTAACTTCAACATCATTCATAACAGTATCTCTAACAGCAAATGTTACTTGACCTGATTTAACCATAGTTAAAGATTCCATAAGAGCTTGTTCATTTTCTTCTACACTAGCATCTGCATTAAAGTTAACTAAAGCAGTAAATCCTTGTGGAGTATTTTTAGTAGGTATTACAATTATATTTTTTTCACTTAATTCTTTAGCTTGATTCGCTGCCATTATTATATTACTGTTATTTGGGAATATGAATATATTTTTAGCATTTATGCTATCTATAGCTTTCATAAAGTCTTCTGTACTTGGATTCATTGTTTGACCACCTTCAATTATGTAGTCAACTCCAAAATCTTTAAATATTTTCGCAAGACCTTCTCCCATAGATGTTGCTATAAATCCATATTCTTTCTCTTCTGGTTGAGCTATTTCATTAATATTATCTACTAATGTATTTTCATGTTGAAGTTTCATATTTTCTATTTTTATTGTTACTAATTGTCCGTATTTTAATGCATCTTGAAGTACAAGACCTGGATCATTTGTATGAACATGTACTTTTATTATACCTTCATCACCAACAACTGCTAAACTATCTCCGTACTTTAACATTATATCTCTTATTTCAGTATCACTTATAGAGTTACTTTCTAGTATGAACTCAGTACAGTAACAGAATTTTATATCTTCTGTATTTATAGAAGTTCCAGCTTGTTTAATTTCAGAAACATTAGAATCATTTAAATCTTTTGCCTTTATTGGATTTCCTTTTAATGCCTCATACATTCCTTCATATATAAGAACTAATCCTTTACCTCCAGAATCTACAACTCCAGCTTCTTTTAAACTCTTAAGTAATTCTGGAGTTCTTTCTAAAGAATTATTAGCTTCAGCTATAACCATTTCTAAAAACTTTAATAAGTCTTTTTCTTTCTTAGATGCCTTTATAGCATACTCTCCACTTTCTCTTACTACTGTTAATATAGTTCCTTCTATCGGCTTTATAACAGCCTTATAAGCTGTGTCAGATCCATTTTTAAAAGCTTTAGCTAAATCTTCAGTACTTATTTGTTCTTTACCTTCTATTGACTTTGAAAATCCTCTTATTATTTGAGATAATATAACTCCTGAGTTTCCTCTAGCACCCATTAAAGAACCTTTTGATAAAGACTTTCCTATCTCTGTTATATTATCATTTTCAACCTTAGCTAATTCCTTCATAGCATAAGATATAGTAAGCGACATATTAGTACCTGTATCTCCATCTGGAACAGGGAATACATTCAGCTTATCTACTAAATCTTTATGATTTTGAAGATTGTTTGCACCTGATACAAACATATCTCTTAACATCTTACCTTCTATATATTGAATCATATTTTTCCTCCTAATTACTTAACTCTTATACCTTGTACGTTTATATCTATCTTACTTACATTTATTGATGTAATATTTTCAACTGTATATTTTACTTTATCTATTATATTATTAGCAACTGTTGATATGTTTGTTCCATATTGTAATATAACATATAATTCTATAGATATTGTATTGTCTTCTAATTCTTCAACTACAACTCCTTTAAAAGCATTTTCGCCCTTTAAGATTTCTACTATGCCTTTAGATTTATACCCTAAACCTACTAGTCCATAACTTTCCATTGCAGCTCTATACGCAACTTGCGATATAACTTGCTTATCTATTTCTATACTTCCATATTGATTAACTATTTTTGCACTCATGGTTGACCCCCTTAAGTTTATTTGATTTTTAATCTATTTTTTATGCATAACTAATATTATGTATATTTATAGTATTATACAAATTTATATATCCTATAATATTATAAATATGTTATAATTTAAATCTACCCAAGTTTATTATAATTTAAATTATAATATATTGGGATATAAAAAAAGAAAAAATTTAGTATTTCTTTTTTTAATATTTACTTTATACAGGATTATATATATAATTTTATATGATAACAACAAATTCTTCAATATGTGTAAAGCAAATATATATTTCTATTGCACGTTTTTAATATTTATGTTAATATAAATATGTTTTTAGTCTTTAAATATAGTTATCATTTTAAGGAGGTGTTCGTAAATGGCAAAGATATGTAGCGTATGTGGTAAAGGAAAGGTTTCTGGAAACCAAGTATCACACTCAAATAGACACAGCAGAAGAACTTGGTCTGCTAACTTAAGAAACGTTAGAGCTATAATAGATGGTACTCCTAAGAGAGTTAAGGTTTGTACTAGATGTTTACGTTCTGGAAAAATAGAAAGAGCTTAATATACTCTTTTTAAAAGCCTACTAAATAGTAGGCTTTTCTTTTATCACTATTTAGAACTTTTCATGAATTTTAAAACTATATTAGAAAGCCATTTTGGTAATTTTATTGTAACCATCTTCATAAACTACGCCCCCCTACTGTTTTAATGTTTAAATTAGAAATTTTTACATTATTAATATAATTTAACTTATATGTAGGATTCTTTAATCCATCATTTATAAAGCCTTATAACTAATATAAAAAGAATAATACCCCACATTCCATAATAAATGCTACAAGAGATCTGTATACCCATTTAGGTAATCTGTATTACAACTAAAAAAATATAAATCATCAAACAGTCTTATTTAAATTATATTTTTTATAAATACCTTCAGTGTGCATTTAATCTCTTGATTACATTCTATACTTTAAATTTATGCAAAATATTATATAATTAGACCTGTCCTACAGATTAAATAAAAAATAAGATGTAAAATATACATCTTATAATTCTTGACTATTAACAGATACATTACTCAATAATGTATCTATAGATTTTTTATCTATGTAATCTATAGGGTTATTAACTATTTCTAAAATCATTTTCTCATCATCTGATATATCTGATTGTTTTTTATTTGATATACTTATTCTTAATCCCCTCATCAGTATTTTATCTATAATACTTAACTCTTTATAGTTCATTTTTCCTCTAAAGTAAAATGAACTTATATTTTTAAGAATTTCTTTAGGTATATTTTTTTCCAGAACAGATTTTATATAAATATCATCAAAGCATTTCATCCCCACCATAAATACATATACTTTTTTATTTTTTATATTTTCATAATTATTTATTAAAAATTTTATACCCTTTATTTTTTCAATATATAATGGTCCACCATAAATTATGGTATCATAGTCTTTTAAATCCTTTCCTCCTATATCTGATACTTCATATAAATCTGCATCTAATTTTAACGCTATCCAACCCGCATAACGCTTCGTAGCACCATATTTAGATTTATATATAACTGCAATTTTATTCTCCATAATATACCTCCATTTATTACTTTATAAATATACAACTTAAATTACATACATCATTCATTTAGTTTATATAATAATTTGTATATAAAAAATTCGCTTCACTCATATCGCCAACGACTTTGTACGTTGCTCAAAATATTTTTTACGCTCAAATTCAATGCATTGATACAACTATATTTGCAAACTTATCACAAGTGTTGAAGTAATATAATTTCTTTAAGCGTAAAAAAAGATGGCAATAGCCATCTTTTATATATTCTTTATTATAATTAAACTTCCTTTATTTACTTTTATATTACAATTAATATTAGTCATTACATTCGATATTCCTAATGGTCTAGAAAATTCTATATCATAATTTTCTAGTGGGTATTCTAAATTTTTTAAAGTTACGCCCTTTGCATCATCTTTTATAGGTAATATAGATATTGTATCTCCTATTTCCCCATCTATAATTATTTCTTCATTCATAGCTATATATATTTCTTCTTTTTCAGAAATTATCTTAGGTATAATTCCTCTTTTTCTTATATAATAAAGAAGATTTATATTTGCAATAGTATGATCTATTCTTCCACCTAAAGCTCCTATTAAATGTATCTCTTTAGCTTTTAATTTATATGAAAGTTCTATACATAACTCTGTATCTGTTTCATCTTTTTTAGTTGGAAATTTTTCAAATTTAACATTTGCACTTTTATAGTACTCAATAATATTTTCATCTGTAGAATCTAAATCTCCTATTATGTAATCTGGTAATATATCCATATTATAAGCATGATTTGCTCCTCCATCTGAACATATTATATAATCATAACTACTTGTTCTAATTATGTTATTTATATAATCATAATCTTTAATTTCACCATTTAATACAATACAAATTTTCATATATTTATTTCACTGCTTCACATGCATTCTTTCTAAATAAATCTACTGTAGATTTTATATCATCACTATTAAATATAGCAGATCCAGCTACTATTACATTTGCTCCAGCTTTTACTACTTTGTCTACATTATTAGGTTTTATTCCACCATCTACTTGTATATCTACATTTAAACCTTCACTGTCTATAATTTCTTTTAATTGTTCTATCTTAGGTATCATACTTTCTATAAATGATTGACCTCCAAAACCAGGATTTACTGTCATAATAAGTACCATATCTACATCTTTTAATATATGCTTTATAGTTTCTATTGGAGTTGCAGGATTTAATGCTACTCCAGCTTTAATTCCATATGATTTTATATTTTGTATAGTTCTATGTAAGTGCTTACAAGCTTCTTGATGAACTACTATTATATCACAACCTGCATCAACAAATTCTTTTATATATTGGTCTGGATTTTCTATCATAAGATGAGCATCAAATACCATATTTACATCATTTCTTAAAGATTTAACTATATTAGGACCTAATGTTATATTTGGAACAAAATGTCCATCCATAACATCAATGTGTAAATATTCACATCCTGCATTTTCTACTTTTTTAACATCTTCTAATAATCTAGCAAAATCTGCTGATAATATTGATGGTGCTAATTTAATCATTTTAATATCTCCTCTTCCCTGATCTTATTTCGTTTAATAGTTGAATATAGCTATCATATCTTTTTTTAGATATTTCCCCATTTTCTACGGCTTCTTTTACTGCACAGCTTGGTTCATTTTCATGGATACATCTAGAACCAAATCTACATTCATCATACTTATCAAATTCTATAAAGTATTCTTTAAGCTCATTTTCATCTATGTCATCAAGTGTTAATGAACTAAATCCAGGAGTATCTGCAACCATTCCTCCACACTCTAATTTTAAAAGCTCTGCATGACGAGTAGTATGCTTACCTCTTTTTATTTTATCACTAACTTCTCCAGTTTTTAATTCAAAATTTTTATCTACTTCATTTAATAAGCTAGATTTTCCTACACCAGATGGTCCAGCAAACACAACAGTATTTTCCTTTAATTCTTCTTTTATTTTGTCTATATTTAATTTAAGTTTATTACTAACAGGTATAACTTTATATCCACTTACTTCATAGATATTTTTTAATTCATCTAAAAGTTTACCATCAGTATCTAAATCAACTTTAGTAAATACTATAACTATTTCTAAGTTTTCTTTTTCTGCTAAAACTATAAATCTATCTAATAGTGATAAATTTGGAGATGGATTTTTTATAGCAAATACTATTAAAGCCTTATCTACATTTGCTATTGGTGGTCTTACAAGTTCTGTATCTCTTTCTTCAATTTCTTCTACAACACCTTTTTTATTTTCTTCATCCACTACACTTATACTAACTCTATCTCCAACCAAAGGTGTTATTTTATTTTTTCTAAATATTCCTCTAGCTCTACATTCATAAAGCTCTTTTTCTGT
The DNA here is from genome assembly GCA_904418825.1 of uncultured Romboutsia sp. Taxonomy (GTDB): domain Bacteria; phylum Bacillota; class Clostridia; order Peptostreptococcales; family Peptostreptococcaceae; genus Romboutsia. Next base: position 67,530 of record CAJFPU010000001.1, read on the forward strand.
ATCTACGTAGTAAAATCCTCCTATTCCTTTTATAATCTTTCCATTTATCATTAATTGCCTCCTTAAAATTTTAACTAATATAACTATTTTATCCTATTTTTAAACAATATCCTAATAACTTTTTTTAATTTATATAAATTTATATAATATTAGTATAAATTATTTGTATTTTTTATTAATACTCTTCTTTATTAAAGCTAAAGTTTAATTACTTTTTTTATTATATTTAATATATTATCCTTAAATATAATAAAAAATAGTAAAATCTAATATTAGATTTTACTATTTTTATTAATTATCATATTACTGAGGAATTTCGGCTTGCGGAGACTCTATTGTTCCTCCTGCATCAGTTTCTATATCTTGATTAACATTTCCTTGATTTAGTTGGCTATTATTTTCTCCAGTATTGGAGTTTTGTGATGAATTATCGTTACTTTCACTATTGTTTTGACTATTATTCCCATTATCTCCACTATTAGAATTATCCGGTGTAGGAATTAGCGTATTTGGAGGTTGAATAATTTCTTCTTCCTCTTCTTCTGGCTGTTGTATTACTTCTTCTTTCTGTCCTTTACTAACAACTACATTTACAGTACCCCACTCTTGATTATTTTCACTACCAGAACTAGGATCTTGAGATATAACTATACCATTGTTATATGTATCACTATATTCATATTTTATATTACCTAAAGATAATTTATTTTCTTTTAAAACATTTTCTGCTTCTCCTAAAGTAAGTCCAACTATATTAGGTATATTACCTTTCATAGGACCTTTACTCAATACTAATGTAACTGTATCACCTTCTTGAATAGAAGAACCCGAAATAGGCTGTTGAGATATTATTTTACCTTTCTCAACTTCATTACTATACTCATCTTCTATATTAACACTTATATTTAGATTTAATTTATCAAGGCTTCTTTGTGCTTCATCTAGTGTCATATTATATAAATCTGGTATACTTATATTTCCTTTATTATTACCAAATGCATCTAAAAAGAATTTAGCAAATACAAATACTTGAGTAGCTAAAATTAAAATTAATACAGATAATGCTATTTTTAATCTTTTTCTAGATTTATTAGGTGTTTTTTTATTTTTTTGCTTATTTTTATATTTAAACTTTTCATCTTCATAGTCATCATCTTCTTCATAGTCATCATCTTCTTCATTCTGCCTATTTTTTTCTATATTTATCTGTTTATTTAAGTCTCTTATATCTATATTTTTTGTGACATAGTTGTCATACTCTTTTATAAAATCTAAATCTATATTTTTTTCTATATATTCTATATCCTCTATAACTTCTTCAGCACTTTGATATCTATCAACACTAGATTTTTCAGTTAATTTTTTTATTATAGTTCTAACACTTTGGGGTATATTAACTTGTTCTTCTGATGTAAACTCAATTTCATCATTTATATGTTGTAAAGCTATAGATATAGGGCTATCTCCTCTAAAGGGAACTTTCCCTATTATCATTTCATATAAAACTATTCCTAAAGAGTAAAGATCCGCATTATTACTTACAAATTTGCCCTTTGCTTGTTCTGGTGAAAAATAATGCACAGAACCTATTATACTACCAATATTAGTCATAGTTGAGTTTGAAACAGCTTTTGCTATTCCAAAGTCAGCAACTTTAACAACTCTACCTTCATTAGATATAAGTATATTATGTGGCTTTATATCTCTATGAATTATACCCTTTCTGTGAGCTGCACTAAGTGCCATAGCTATTTGCTTTGTTATATCAAGGGCTGTATATTCATCTAGTGTTCCTTCGTTTTTTATTATCTCCTTTAAATTTTGACCGTCAATGTATTCCATTACTATATAATGAACTTTGCCATCTTCCCCTACATCATATACATTTACTATATTAGGGTGCGAAAGGCTTGCAACTGCCTCTGCTTCTCTTTTAAACTTACCTAAAAATTCATCATCATCTACAAATTCAGGCCTTAATACTTTAACTGCAACTATTCTATTTAATAAAATATCTTTAGCTTTATATACAAAAGCCATTCCTCCATCACCAATTTTTTTGATGATTTCATATCTATTTCCTAAAACAGTCTCTCCCACTTTATCACCGTCCTATTTCTCTTCTATCAATATAACTGAAATATTATCCTTTCCAGAAATATCATTTGCTGTACTTATTAATTCTTGTGCTAAATCTTTTACATCCTCATCTTTTGATAGTATATCTTTTATAGTATTATCATCTACAAATCCCGTTAAGCCATCACTTGTTAATAATATCTTATCACCTATATCTATTTTATTCTTAAATATATCTACTATAACCATTTCATCTGTTCCAATAGCTCTAGTTATATGGTTCCTTCTAGGATGTGTTTTTGCTTCTTCTTCAGTAATAATATTTGCTTTTACAAGTTCTTCAACAACCGAATGATCTATTGTTATTTTATTAAAACCATCTGCATTAAGTAAATAACATCTACTATCTCCTACATTCGCAACATATAAATTATTTTTATATATGATTGCTATTACAAGTGTAGTTCCCATTCCTTCAAATTCTAAGCTATTCATAGATTTTTCATAAATTATATTATTAACATTATGATAAGCTTGCTTAATAATGTCATCAATATAATCAATCTTTATATTATTATTTTGTAATAAATTTTCTTTTAAAAACTCAACTATATTTTCTACTGCTAGTTTACTCGCTACTTCACCTTTGTTATGGCCACCCATTCCATCAGCTAGTGCAAATATTCCAATAACTCCAAAACCTGTGTCTATTATTTCACCCTTACAGTAATCTTCGTTATTTTTTCTAACTTTTCCTATATGGGATGCACAGTTATAAATCACAAAAATACCCCCTTAAAGCTACTTATGCTTCCTTCTCAATTGTCCACAAGCTCCACCTATATCTGAACCCATAGATATCCTAACTGTAGCTGGTATATTATTTTTTTCTAATATATCTCTAAATCTATATATGTGAGATTTATCTGGTCTTTTAAAATCTCTTTCTTCAACATTATTAACAGGAATCAGATTTACATGACATAGCATACCCTTTAATAATCTTATAAGCTCTTTTGCTTCTTTTTCAGAGTCATTTACACCCTTTATTAAAGAGTATTCTATAGTAATCCTTCTATTTGTTTTTTTAATATAATATTTACATGCATCTAATATATCTTTTATAGGATAAGCATTAGCTATAGGCATTATCTCTTTTCTTTTTTCATCATATGGAGAATGAAGAGAAAGTGCTAAGTTAATAGGAATTTCTAAATCCGCTAGTTCCCTCATCTTTGGAGCAATTCCACATGTTGATAATGTTATATGTCTATAACCTATATTTAAACCATTTTTATCATTAACTATCTTTAAAAATGCCTTAGTATTTTCAAAGTTATCTAATGGTTCTCCACTTCCCATTAAAACTAAATTTGAAACTCTCTTTCCTATATCTTCTTGTATCTTAAGTATTTGATCTATAATTTCCCACGGCTCTAGATTTCTTATTAATCCTTCTAATGTAGAAGCACAGAATCTACATCCCATTCTACATCCAACTTGATTTGATATACAAACTGTAACTCTGTCTTCATAATCCATCATTACAGATTCTATTATATTACCATCATTTAATTCAAATAAATATTTTCTAGTTTTATCTACCTTAGATTTTAAACTTAATTCTATTTTTAAGTTACCAATATAAGAAACTTCATCAAGCTTGTCTCTTAAAGACTTTGGTATATTTTTCATATCATCAAAAGTTTTTGCACCTTTATATATCCATGAATAAATTTGAGACCCTCTAAACGCTGGTTCTCCTATGGATTTGACAAATTCTTTTAATTCTTCTTCTGTAAAGTTTTTTAATGCTACTTTATTTTGACTCATATTATCACTACCTTACTCTTTTTAATTTTGCTATAAAGAAACCATCCATACCATGAATATTTGGATATATTTTCAAATATCCTTTTTCTTGGTTATCTAAATCTACATTTACTTCATCAATAGGTACTAATTCAAAGTTATCATTTTCCTTTAAAAAATTGTTTATCACTTCTATATTTTCACTATCTAATATAGTACATGTACTGTATAAAAGACTTCCTCCTACCTTAACATACTTAGATGCATTTTCTAAAATCTTTTTTTGTAAAGCTGGTAAATCTTTTATTTCACTTTTTGATTTATATTTTATTTCTGGCTTTCTTCTTATTATACCCAGACCTGAGCAAGGAACATCAGCTAGAACATAATCAAATTTATCTATACTATTTTCATCCAAAATAGATGCATCAAAGTTTTGAACTTCTACATTAGTAAGACCCAATCTATTTACTGTATTATTTATAAGTTTTAGCTTATGATCAAATACATCTCTAGAAATTACCTTACCTGTATTTTTCATAAGTGTTGCTATATGAGTAGTTTTACCTCCAGGAGCACTACATACATCTAATGCATTTGATTTCTCTTTTGGATTTAAAACTCTTGATGCTATCATAGAACTTATATCTTGTATTGTAAATAACCCTTGTTTAAATAATTCATTATTTTCTATATCCTTAAGATTTTCAACTCTTATAGCTTCATCTACAATAGATACTTTATATGCTTTTAAACCACTTTCTTTCAACTTTTCTATAAGCTCATCTCTAGTAATTTTCAATGTATTAGTTCTTAAATATATACTTGGCTTTTCATTATTAGCTTCTATTAAATCTTCTGTAAAATCTTTTCCAAAGCTATTAATAAAGTTTTTTATCATCCAAGGACTGTATGAATATTTAGTGGATAAGTACATTATATCGTCATTTTCTATATCTACATTTAATATTTCTTCTTTATTTCTTATAATATTTCTAAGTATTGCATTTACAAATCCGCTAGATTTTCTATCATATTTCTTAACTAAATTAACAGTTTCATTTACAGCTGCGTAATCCGAAATACTATTTAAAAACGCAATCTGATAAATTCCCATTCTTAGTAATATTTTAACACAAATTGATAGTTTTTGCGTATTTATCTTTGAGAGTTTATTTATAACATAATCTAAATAATATTTATTTTCAACAACTCCATACACAATTTCTGTAGCTAATCCTCTATCTTGATTTGAAATTCTTAAATTTTTGAAATGTTTATTTATTGCTATATTAGAATAATTATTGTTTTCTTCTATATCACAAAGAATCTTAAATGCTATCTCTCTTGCCTTCATAATATTGTCTCCTTCTATTTTACACAGAAAAAGTCCTAGAAACTCTAGGACAATCTCCATTTAATCATTATCTCTATTAGCTATTGCTACTAATCTAAGTAATTGAAGTACTGATGTTAATGCTGCTGCAACATATGTTAATGCCGCTGCTGTAAGTACTTTTCTACTTTGATTTAACTCTTTACCTTCAACAATACCTAAGTTTCCAAGTTGAACTAATGCTCTATTAGAAGCATTAAATTCAACAGGTAAAGTTATTATTTGAAATAAAACTGATGCTGAAAATAAAAGTATACCTATTTCTAAAAATGGACCTCTCATAATAAAACCTAATGCAATTAAAAGCCATGATATATTTGATGCAAAATTTACTACAGGAACTAAACTACTTCTTAAATTTAAAGGTGTATAACCTTTAGCGTGTTGAATTGCATGACCACATTCATGAGCTGCAACAGCTACTGATGTTACTGATGTTCCATAGTATATATCTTGAGATAATCTTAATATCTTACTTCTTGGGTCATAATGGTCTGTTAAATGACCTCTTACCATTTCAACTCTAACATCATATAATCCATTTGATTCTAGTATCCTTTTTGCTACTTGTTCACCTGTAAATCCTCTTTGAGTATTGACTCTTAAAAATCTACTAGTTGTAGAGCTTACTTTAAATTGAGCATAAATTGTAAAAAGTATAGCTGGAACTAATATTATCATAGTAGGATCAAATCCATAATATCCATAACCACCGTAACCATAATATGGCATTAAAAACACTCTCCCTTAGTACTTATTTTTTTACCAGTTAAAAAATTTATTGCACTTTCAACTTCATATATATCTATAAAAGTATCTACACATGGTCCATTTGGTCTTTTATTAAATACACCTAACACTGGTATATGCTTCATATCTTGAATACCAGATATCAAATCTCTTTCACAAGCTACAGCTATAACAGCTTTAGGTTTATTTTCCATAATTATTTTTCTAGCTAATGTTCCACCTGTAGCTATGAATATATTTATTCCTATTTTTTCTTTTAATTTAATTAACTCACCTATATTACATAATCCACATTTTGCACAATTTTCTATTTTATTAGTAACCTTTAATTTACAACTATTTTTTTGTACACAATGAGGTACAAGTATTATTATATCTCCGTAATTAAAATTATATTTATTATTATATATATAGGTATTATTTAACTTTACATATATTTTTCTTATCTCATTCTTAGGTATACCTATAGATGAAGCTATAAAAATCACTGAATTAAATAATAAGTTTGCAATTTTTAAGTTAATTTTCATTAAACTATAGCTAACTTTTTTATCCTTAATTATATTATAAGTAACTATCGTTGAAAAAATTATAACTATTATTATAGATAATACTAAAATATTAATTAATAGTCCAAATATATGAGCTAAACTAGATATAAATATATTTACAATAACAGTACCTAAAATAAGTATTGCTACTAGTATGCCTATTGTTGTTATATATTTTTTGACATCTATCATATTCACACCTAACTTAATATTGTATTAGTGTTTATACTATTTCCTTTTATAAATTCAGACACCGGTACTCTTTTCTTTCCTGGCATTTGAATTTCTTTAACTAAAACTACGTTATCCTTAGTGCTTACTCTTATACCATCTTTATCAACCTTAACTATTGTTCCTGGTTCTTTATTGCTAGTTTCATTTAAAACTTCAGTTTTCCATATCTTCATAGTAGATCCTTCGTAATTTGTATAAGCACTTGGCCATGGATTTACACCTCTTACAAGATTATGTATTTCTCTTGCTGATTTTGACCAATCTATTTGACCTAAAGCTTTATTCATCATTGGAGCATATGTAAACTCTTCATGATTTTGAGGTATTCTAGGAGCACATCCTTTTTCTATTTGTTTTAGTGTTTCTATTAAAACATCAGCTCCTATATCCTTCATTTTGTCATGAAGTTCACCTGCAGTTATTTCATCATCTAGATCAAATTCTTCTGTTAATATCATATCTCCAGTATCTAGACCTTCATCCATATACATAGTAGTAACTCCAGTCTTTTCTTCTCCATTTATTATTACCCAGTTTATCGGAGCTGCTCCTCTATATTTAGGTAGTAATGAAACATGAACATTTATACATCCAAATTTAGGTATATCTAATATTGATTTTGGAAGTATTTGACCAAATGCCACTACAACTATAATATCTGGGTTTAATTCTTTTAAAGTTTTTACAAACTCTTCATCTCTAGCCTTTATTGGCTGATATACTGGTATGTCATATTTTAAAGCTAATTCTTTAACAGGTGGCATACCTAGTTTCTTACCTCTATTTTGTGGTTTATCTGGTTGAGTTACAACACCTATTAAATCATATTTTTCATCTATAAGTTTTTGTAAACATCCTGTAGCTATATCAGGTGTTCCCATAAATAGTACTCTCATTTTATCCGCTCCTATTATTTCTCTACTTTATCTACATATAATATTCCATCTAAATGATCTATTTCATGGCAGAATGCTCTAGCTAAAAACTCTTCTCCTTCTATTTCAAACAATTGACCTTTTCTATTATAAGCTCTTACCTTTACAACATTTGGTCTTTTTACTATTCCTGATTCTCCTATAACACTTAAGCATCCTTCTTCTCCTATTTGTTCTCCAGATGTTTCTATTATCTCAGGATTTATAAGTTCTATTATTCCATCACCTATGTCTATAACTACTATTCTTTTTAATATACCAACTTGAGGTGCAGCAAGACCTACTCCATCAGCATTATACATTGTTTCTGCCATATCATCTAATATTTGTATTATCTTTTCATCGATTACTTCAACAGGCTTTGCTTTCTTTCTTAGTACTGGTTCTCCTATTTGAACTATTTCTCTTAATGCCATTTTTTATTCCTCCTATAATACACTGTTTGGGTTAATGTCTATTGATATGTTTATTTCTTTATTAAAAACAATATCTCTTTTTGTTATACATATATACTTTATTATACCCTTTAATAAATTAATTTCAATATTATCATCTTTAAATAATATTTGCCATCTATAATTTTGATTTATCTTAGAAATTGAACAAGGACTCGGTCCTAATATAAATTCAAAATCTGTTATGCCTCTTGCCTTTAATAAATAAATAATAGAATTGTACATATTTTGAATATTCTTCTTTACTAATTTTTCATCTTCTCCACTTACTACTACACTTATCATATTGTTAAATGGAGCATATCCAAATACTTTCCTTACTTTTATTTCATCCTCATAAAATCCTTCAAAATCGTAGTTAATAGCTCTCCTTATTGAATAATTATCTGTATCATAAGTTTGAAGAATTACTTTACCTTCTTTATAAGATCTTCCTGCTCTTCCTGAAACTTGAGTTATTAATTGAAATGTAGTTTCAAAACTTTTAAAATCTGGGAAGTTCAATATCATATCTGCAGATAAAATACCAACTAAAGTTACATTATCAAAATCTAAACCTTTACTTAGCATTTGTGTACCTATTAATATATCAGCTTCTTTATTTTTAAATTTATTTAATATTTCTTCAAGTGATCCTTTTTTCGAAGTTGTATCTTTATCCATTCTAAGAACTCTAAGCTCTGGAAAAATTACTTTTAATTCTTCTTCTATTTTTTGCGTACCCACTCCAAAAGGCTTAATATATGTACTACTACATTCTGGACACTTATTAGGTATTTCTCTTTCATAACCGCAATAATGACATCTTCCTATATTTTTTCCTTTATGATATGTAAGAGATATATCACAATTTTCACATTGGAATACATATCCACAACTTCTACATGATACAAAACTTGCATATCCTCTTCTATTTAAAAATAATATCACTTGATTATTATTTTTTACAGCATATTTTATTTCCTCTTGGAGTTTAAGACTAAATATACTTTTATTTCCATTATTCAATTCTTCCTTCATATCTACAACTTCAATCTTAGGTAATGGATTTTTATTTGCTCTTTGTTTTATTTCAATAATATTATATTCTCCATTTTTTGCTTTATAATATTCATCTATAGATGGTGTTGCAGAACCTAATACTAATGATATATCATTTTTATTGGAAATAAATTTTGCAACTTCTATTGCACTAAATTTAGGATTTTTTTCTGATTTATAAGAAGTTTCATGAAACTCATCAATTATTATAACTCCTAAGCTATTAAAAGGTGCAAATAAAGCAGATCTTGCTCCTATTAGTATTCTTATATTACCAGCTTTAATAGATTTATAAACATCATGTTTTTGTCCTTCGGATAATTGACTATGAAAAACCCCTACAATATCTCCAAATCTATTCTTAAATCTAGTTATAGTCTGAGGTGTTAAAGCAATCTCTGGCACTAATACTATACTATCTAATCCTTGACTTAAAGCATACTCTATTATTTCCATATACACTTCTGTTTTTCCACTACCTGTTACTCCGTATAACATATAAGGCTTTTTGTTTTTATCAAACATTTCCTCTATAACTTTATTACTCGCATTTTTTTGTTCTTCATTTAGATATATTTCTTTTTGCTCTAGGGTATAAGCACTCTCTAGATTTCTATAGTGATCTTTTAATTCGATATTTATTAAATTCTTATTTTGAAGCGATACTATACTTTGTTTAGATACTTTTAATATATCAATCAAATCATTAATTTCTACTCTATCATTATTTTTTAAAAAATTTACTATTTCCTTTTGTTTTACACCTAAGTTTATTTTATTTCTCTTTAAATAATCATCAACTTCATCAATGCCTATTGAAAGTGATATATAGCACAAATTCTTTTCATTCTTATGATTTTTATATTCCCATTTTAAATTAATTATATTTTTTTTACTCATTTTATCTAATATATAATTTATATTGGGTATTTTCTTTAACTTTTCAACTTTCAGTTTTCCTTTTGATAATTGTATTTTACTAATAATTTCTTTTTGTGTCTCATCTAATGATGATATTAAATTTTTAAATTCATTATCATTTAAATCTAATACTTCATCACTTAAACTTATAACTTTATAATTATTTAGTTTATAACCTTTAGGATATATTAAATTTATACAATCTATATAAGTACAAAGATATCTATTTTTCATCCAATTCACAAGTTCTAAATCTTCTAATTTAAAAATAGGTTCTTCATCTAATACATCTACTATATCCTTAAGTTTAATATTTTCTTCTAAAGTATCAGATATTTTAAATACAAAAGCCTCGGTAGGTTTATTTCCTTTTCCAAACGGTACTAAAACTCTATGACCAACACATATCTGATTTTCTAAAAATTCTGGTATTTTATATGTAAATAAGTTATCAGTGTGAAAAGTATTGCTTCTCACTATGACTTTTGCATATTTTTCCATATTATAACCTCTATTTTTTATTATATCTTTTAATTAAATTATATCCTATTATGTAAAAATATAAGCATCTATATTAATAGATGCTTATACACTAAGTAGCTCTTTTATTTTATCTAAAATAATATTTGCTACCTCTTCTTTTTTCATTTTAGGATAATCAGTAATATTACCTTCTTTATCTATGATTTTAACTATATTAGTGTCTACACCAAATCCTGCACCTTCTTTAGTTAAATCATTAGCTACTATAAAATCTAAATTTTTCTTTTTTATCTTAAGATTTGCATTTTCTATAAGATCATTTGTTTCTGCTGCAAATCCTACTAATATTTTATCTTTTTTTATTTTACCTATTTCTAAGGCTATATCCTTATTTCTATCTAATTCTATGAATAAATCATCCTCAGACTTCTTTATCTTTTTATTAGAGTAATTTTTAGGCTTATAATCTGCTACTGCTGCACTTTTTATAATTACATCATTTTCATCTAAGTTTTCTAAAACAGCTTCATACATCTCTTTTGCAGACTCTATTTTCACTATTTTCTTTAAATTTTGTGGAGGATTTAAATTTGTAGGTCCTGTTATAAGAGTAACATCTGCACCTCTTTCTATAGCCTCTTTAGCTATAGAATATCCCATTTTTCCTGTTGATCTATTAGTTATGTATCTCATAGGATCAATACATTCAATTGTAGGTCCAGCAGTTACTATTATACTTTTTCCTTTTAAATCTTGTTCTTTTGAAAGTAATTTAACAACTTCATCAACTATAATTTCTGGAGAGGCCAATTTTCCTTTACCTGTATCTCCACAAGCAAGTCTACCACTTTCTGGCTCTACAAAATTATATCCTAGTTCTTTTAATGTATTTATATTTTTTTGCAGTATTGGATTTTCATACATATTAGTATTCATAGCCGGTGCTATTAATACTTTTGCCTTTGTTGCCATAACTGTTGTCGTAAGCATATCATCTGCTATTCCGTTTGCAATTTTACCTATAGCATTAGCTGTGGCTGGTGCTATTAAAAATACATCAGCTCTTTTAGCTAAGGATATATGTTCTACATCCCAAGTTTTAGGATCTTCAAACATATCACAAACTACATAATTTTGGCTTAATGATTGAAATGATAATGGAGTAACAAATTCTGTTGCAGATTTTGTCATTATTACATTAACATTTACGCCAAGTTTTCTTAATCTACTTATAACATCTAATGTTTTGTATACAGCTATACCACCACTTACTCCTATTACAACAGTTTTATCCTTTAACATAGAACTTACTCCTCTTCTATAGTATGTTCTTCTATTGTTAATTCTTCTTTTTTATCTATTTCTTCTTGAGTTAGTAATCTAAATGTTATTTTTTCATCTGCAACTTCTTGAGTAGCTATAGTTACAGGCTTGTTATTATCTGTATTTTTAGTAGAAACATAAACTTCTGCTCCATCTATTATTTCTCTTGCTCTCTTTGCAACAGTTCCAACTAAATAATATCTGTTGTCTATCTTATCTAATACTTCATTTATTGATGGCTTTAACATTTTATAATTCCTCCTTAAATTTATCTATAATGTTATTTTTATATCTAGTAACTTTATTTTTCTCAGATAGTATTATAGCTTCAACATCATTAACTGATTTTTCTATATCTTCATTAACTATAAAATAATCATAATTAACTATTTGGTTTATTTCTTCAAAAGCACAGCTAAATCTTTTTTCTATTTCTTCTTGAGTTTCTGTTCCTCTTCCTACAATTCTACTTTTTAGTTCTTCTAATGATGGCGGAAGAACAAATATAAATACACCTTCTGGATAAACTTCTTTTATTTGTCTTGCTCCTTGCATTTCTATTTCTAGTATAACATCTTGACCTTTTTCTAAGCATTCTATTATAGCAGCCTTTGGAGTTCCATAAAAGTTATCGTATATTTGAGCATGTTCTAAGAATTCACCATTTTCTACCATTTTTGTAAACTCTTCTTTTTCTATAAAGAAGTAATTAACACCATGTACTTCTCCATTTCTTGGTTTTCTAGTTGTAGCTGATACTGATAATTTTATCTTATCATTTTTGTTTAATAACGCTTTACATATCGTACCTTTTCCTGCACCTGATGGACCTGATACAACTAATAATAGACCTTTTCTGTTAAGCATTAATCTCTTCCTTTCTATTTGTTCATATAATTATGTCTTAAAATCTATTTAATAATTTATAATTATTCTATATTTTGTATTTGTTCTCTTATTTTTTCTAATTCACTTTTTACTTCCACAACTAAATTAGTTATATTTAAATCAGAAGATTTAGAACCTATTGTATTTGTTTCTCTATTCATTTCTTGAATTAAAAAGTCTATTTTTCTACCTATTGATTCGTTTTTTACAACAGTATTTTTTAATTGTTCTATATGACTTTTAAACCTTACTATTTCCTCTGTTATACTGCTTTTATCTGCATATATAGCAACTTCTTGAGCTAATCTATTTTCATCGATTATACTAGGATCTTCTAATATATCACTTATTCTATTTTTTAATTTTTCTTTATAATCAATAACAACATTATATGAGTATTTTTCAATATCTTCAATATAATTTTTAAGAAGATCACATCTATTTTGTATATCCATTGCTAACTTTTGACCTTCTTCACTTCTCATTTCTTTTAACTTAAGAAGTGCATTTTCTAAAGCAACTTTTAACATTGACCATAACTTATCTTCATCATCTTCTTTTTCTTCAGTTTTTATAACATCCGGAAACTTTGCAATATTCATTACACTTATATCATCTACTACATCAAATTTATCCTTAATTTGCTTTAGTATTGACATGTATTGAGTTGCTAACTCTTCATCAAATTTTAAGTTTACATCTTCACTACCCAATAAGTCAAGCTTTATATATAAATCTACTCTACCTCTTTTTATATAATCTTTAATTAATATTCTTGCCTTATCTTCTAAAAATGATAACTTTCTCGGAAGACGTATATTTATATCTGCATATTTATGGTTTATAGTTTTACACTCTACTAAAAAATGATAGTTATCATCCTTATATTCGCCTCTTCCAAATCCCGTCATACTTATTGCCATTTATTATACCTCCAAAATTCCTTCACATATTTTAACAGCAGGTCCTGTCATATAAACAAAATCATCTATATCAATTTTTACACATCCACCTTCAGATTTTACATTTACGCTTTTATTTACTTTTTCTAAGTAATTGCATATTATTACTGATGCTGTCATTCCAGTTCCACATCCTAATGTGTATCCACATCCTCTTTCCCATGTACGAACTATAATATTATTATTATCTTCTATTTTTACAAAATTTACGTTAATTCCTTTTGGAAAAATTTTGTTTTTTTCTAATAATGATCCATATTTACATACCTCTTCTATACTTATATCATCAACTAATATAACAGCATGAGGAACACCCATAAGCATAGCATTTATTTCAAAAGTTTTATCTAGTACTTTTATTTTCTCACCTATAAATGTTTCATCATTAGATATAGCAGGAATATCTTTACATAAAAAGCTTCCATTTCCCATGTTAACTTTTATAGTATCTATTTCTCCATCTTTAAGGTTTATTTTTACTTTTTTTATTCCATCTAATGTATTAACACTAAACTCTTCTTTTCTAACTATATTATTGTCATAAACGAACTTAACAAAACATCTTAATCCATTTCCACACATGGCAGCTCTACTTCCATCAGCATTATAATAGACCATTTCTACATCACAGTTATCGGAATTTTTAACAATAAGTAATCCATCTGCTCCTACAGAAAATTTCCTATGACATGCATATTTAGCATACTCTGAGTAATCTGATGCATCTTTATTATCAAATCTTCCATCTATAGCTATAAAATCATTTCCAATTCCATGTAGTTTCCAAAATTTCATAATTAAGCCCCCTCATAAATTTAAATCACTAACTTATAATTATACAATATTTTAATAATAAAAGGAAATTATAAATATATAATTAAATCCTCCTATTCACAATATATGTATATTGTGTAATAATTAATTTATTAAAGGTTTATATAGAAAGGAGAAATATTATGGCTTTAGATGGTTTAGTTATACATTGTATAGTAAATGAACTAAATAAAAAACTTTTAGGTGGAAAAATAGATAAAGTATATCAACCTGAAAATGACGAAGTAGTTTTACATATAAGAAATAATAAAGAAAACTTTAAATTAGTGCTAAGTTGTAGTGCTTCTAACCCTAGAGTTTATTTAGCTAATAATTATAAAAAAGAAAACCCTATTAATGCACCTATGTTCTGTATGTTATTTAGAAAGTATATACAAGGAGGAAATATAGTTAATATTTCTCAGATAGGTTTTGAAAGAATAATAAAAATTAGCGTTGAATCTTTTGATGAATTAAAAGAGAAAACAACTAAAGATATTATAATAGAAATAATGGGAAGACATAGTAATATAATTCTTACTCATTCATTAGATAACAAAATTATAGATTCTGCAAAAAGAATACCGCCAAGTGTAAGTAGAGTTCGTCAAATACTTCCTGGTCAAACTTATGTATTACCACCAAAGCAAGATAAATTAAATCCAATTGATGAAGTAAGTTTAAATTTATTTGTAGATACTTTAACTTCTTTTAATGGACCAATATTTAAAGCTATATATTCTAAGTTTTTAGGAGTAAGTCCTGTTATAGCAAAAGAAATTTGTTTTAGAGCTAATATAGATGAAAATACATTAATAGATGAAATTTCTTCAAATGATATATCTAAAGTTTATAAAGAATTTCATAATTTATTCAAATTTATAAATAATAATATCTATAATCCTAGCATGATTATAGATGAATCAATAGACAAAGTTTTAGATTTTAGTTGTATAAATTTAAGTCAGTTTAGTAATTTATCTATTATAAATGATGATAGCATATCTAAGATATTAGAAAATTACTATGCAACTAAAGATATAAAAGATAGAATACATCAGCGTTCTTCAGATCTTAGAAAAAGCATTTCTATAAAACTTGATAGGCTTTATAATAAATTAAACAAGCAAGAAAAAGAATTAATAGAATCTGAAAATGCAGAAATTTATAAGATAAAAGGTGAATTGATTACATCATACATATATATGATTGAAAAAGGTATGGAAAGCGTTGAGGTTGCAAATTTTTATGATCCAGAGTACAAAAATATAACAATATCATTGAATCCAAACTTTACACCTTCAGAAAATGCTCAAAAATACTTTAAAAAATATAACAAAATGAAAACTGCCAAGAAGGAAATTACCTCTCAAATTGAAATAACAAAAGAAGAAATAAACTATTTAGAAAATATTATACTTAGTATAGAAAACTGTGAAAACTTAGCTGAATTAATGGATATAAGAGAAGAGCTAAGTAAGGTTGGATATCTAAGAGCTAAAAATAATATTAAAAAAGAAACTAAATTGACTACTAAACCTCATGAATTTATTAGTTCTAATGGTTTTAAAATTTTAGTTGGAAAAAATAATAAACAGAATGACAATCTTACCCTAAAGATAGCTTCTAATGAAGACATATGGATGCATACTAAAAATATACCTGGTTCACACGTTATCATAAAGACTGAAGGGAAAGAAGTTCCTGATGAAACTATATTTGAAGGTGCAATGCTAGCTGCATTTTTTAGTAAGTCAAAAATGTCTTCACAGGTACCAGTTGATTATACTAAGAAAAAAAATGTTAAAAAACCTAACGGATCAAAACCTGGAATGGTTATTTATGAAACTAATAGTACTATCTACGTAACTCCTACAGAAGAACTTATTGCAAAATTAAAATCTAAATTTGATAATTAATATTATATACAATTCTAAAATCTTATAACAAAAAAGAGTTAATCTCATAATAGAAATTAACTCTTTTTTATCTATTTTACAAGTTGATTATATTCCTCTTCAGTTCTAGGTATTTTTATTTCACCATTTTTTATCTTCTCAGCTTCTTTATTAACATAATCCATTACATCTTGTGGTATTAAATTTTTAGTATCTTCTGCTATTCCAACTCCACCTTCTTTAAGTCCGTATACTTTTTCTGATCCACCTTTAAATGTTCCTTCTACTATAGACTTAGCTAAATCATAAGATGCAACATTTAATTTTTTAATAGCTGAAGTTAATACATTTTCTGGTGCTAAATCACTTTGATCTCTATCTACACCTATAGCATATTTATTAGCTTCTTTTGCTGCTTCTATAGCACCTGTTCCTGAATCTCCTGCTGCAGATAATATTATATCTACATTTGATGATTGCATTTGTTTAGCTATAGACTTACCTTTTGCTTGATCTGTAAATGAGTTTACATATTGTTCTAATATTTGAATGTCTTTATTAGTATTTATAACTCCATATTGATATCCATATTGATATCTAAGTACTGATGGTGATGGTAATCCTCCTATGAATCCTACTTTATTAGTTTTACTCATTTTTGCAGCTATTGCACCAACTAAATATGCAGATTCTTCTTCTTTAAATACAACTGGAATAACATTTTCTTGTATTGTATCATATGTTTCATCTAATATTGCAAATTTTTGTTCTGGATAATTCTTAGCTGATTCATCTATAGAATCTTTTAATTGATATCCAACACCTATTATTAAATCCGTATCTTCATCTATAAATGTTTCTATATTTTGTATGTAATCACTTTCTTGCTTTGATTCTAAGTATTTTATTTCAATTCCAAAATCATCCTTGGCTTTCTGTAACCCTTCCCAAGTTGATTGGTTAAATGATTGATCATTTATACTTCCAGCACCTAATACTATTCCTACTGAAATATCATTCTTATCTGCATCTTTATTTGATCCGCATCCAGTTAATATCGATGCTGATACTAAAAAAGATGTTGATAATGCTAATAATTTCTTGAATTTCATAACGTCCTCCTATAATGTTTGTGAACATTTTTTATGTCTTTTTATTTTTCGTTCGTAGACAGGTTTTTATTTTATAATATTTTTTTAATTCTGTCTATACTTTTTATTTAATTTTATTATTAATTTTTTCCTTACGAATGTATATTTATTCAAAAACAATAAATTACTTTAAATTTTCATACAATAAAAATACCTATACATAGATTACTATTTAGCTATATATAGGTATCTTAATTAATTTATGCAGTTGTTGTTCTAGGCTTAACTGATTTTTCATCTTCTTTTAAATCTGTACTTGTATTATTTAATAACACGTTTAATACTATACCTACTATTGCAGCTAAGCTAAGTCCCGTTATTTTGATATCTGGTGTAACAGGTATACCTATAACTATACCTTTATTACTTAAATAAGTAGTTCCTAAACCTATTATCATTATTGCTGCTATTATAATTATATTTTTCTTATTTTTTATGCATTCACTATCTTTTACAGTTTTTACACCAACTAAAGTTATCATTGAGAATAATAATATACTTATCCCCCCCATAACAGCTTGTGGTATACTTTGTAAAAATCCTCCAAACTTTCCTATACAAGATAAACATATAGCAAATATTGCTGTACGTCTAAGTAATGATGGGTCATAATTTTTAGTTAATGCAAGCACTGCTGTATTTTCTCCGTAAGTAGTATTTGCTGGACCACCTAAGAATCCTGCTACTATCGTAGCTAATCCATCTCCAAGTAAAGTTTTATTTAGACCTGGATTTTCTAAGAAATTTTTACCTACTACTGCTCCATTTGTTGTCATATCTCCTATATGTTCCATAAAAACTGCTAAAACAACTGGTGCTATTATAACTATTGCTTCTAAACTAAACTTTGGTAGCGTAAACTTTGGTATTTCAAATAAGCTAACTTGTGCTATAGTAGTTGTATCTACAACTCCTAATACTAAGCTTAATATGTATCCTATAATAACTGCTATTAATATTCCTAATTGCTTTATAAATCCTTTACCAAAGTTATTTATAATAAGTGCTATAACTAATGTTATTGATGCAATTATCATATGGTTTGATGCCATATCAAATGCTGTTGGTAATAAATTAAGACCTATAACCGCTATCATTGCACCTGTAACTTGTGGTGGAAAATATTTTTTTATCTTATCTACTCCAACCAATTTTATTACAAAAGATAACATAACATAAATTAAACCAGCTACTATTATACCACCTTGAGCATAAGCTAAATCTCCATTAAATGCTTCTTTAACTGCTAATATTAATGGTATAAAAGCAAAGCTAGAACCTAAAAATACTGGTACTTTGCCTCCTGTACAAAAATGGAATATTAATGTACCTATCCCTGCACAAAATATTGCAACTGAAGGATTAAATCCTGTTAATATTGGAACTAACACTGTTGATCCAAACATTGCTAATAAGTGTTGTATTGATAATACTGTTTTTTTCATAAAAAACCTCCCGTAAATTTTTTAGGGAGAAACTATTCTCCCTTTTTCAGTATCTCTTGTACTGAATTAAAAGGCACTATATTTATAAATTTATGCTCTTACTCATTGATAGTTACTGAATCTTCTTCATCAATTTCTGATAATTTTACTGATATAATTTCATCTTTTGATGTTGGAACATTCTTTCCTACATAATCAGCTCTTATAGGTAATTCTCTATGACCTCTATCAACTAAAACTGCTAGTTGTATTGCTTTTGGTCTTCCTATATCTATAACAGCATCTAATGCACTTCTTACTGTTCTTCCTGTATATAATACATCATCAACTAATATTACTATTTTATCATCTATACTAAATTCAATATTTGAACCATTTATAACCGGGTCAATATCTACTTTTTTTAAATCATCTCTGTATAAAGTTATATCTATTTCACCCGTGTTTATTTTAGTTCCTTCTATTTGCTCTATTTTTTTACCTATTCGATTTGCTATAGGAACTCCTCTAGTTTTTATCCCTACTAAAACAATATCTTCTATACCTTTGTTTCTTTCTATTATTTCATGACTTATTCTTGTTATAGCTCTTCCAATTGCTTTTTCATCCATTAATTTGGCCTTTTCTTTCATTAGTGACCTCCTAATAATTTTTGTAAAATCTAAAAAGCTTCTTATCATAAGACAAGAAGCTATATATGCAAATATGCTTAATAAAATACTATATAGTATTTTTGCTTGCCTTATGATATCTCTGTATCATTTAAAGGTATACATTCATTATAATAATTATATATTCAACATATATATATTTCAAGTGTTATTTTAACTTGTTTAATATCTCTTGAAAATACTTTGGTAACTCTGAATCAAATTCAATATATTCTTTAGTTGTAGGATGTATAAATCCTAATTTCTTAGCATGTAAAGTTTGGCCTATAAGCTTAAATTTATTATTTTTAGGACCATATACTTCATCTCCTAACAAAGGATGATTTATTGATAACGCATGAACTCTTATTTGATGAGTTCGTCCAGTTTCAAGTTTAGCTTTCATATGAGTAAAGTTTTCATACCTTTTAATAACTTCAAAATGAGTTACTGCATTTTTACCATCTTTAACAACAGCCATTTTTAATCTATCTTTAGGATTTCTTCCTATAGATTTATTTACAGTTATTTTATCTTCTTTAACTACACCATGGCATATAAATTGATATTCTCTTGTAATAGAATGTTCTTTTAATTGCTCTGCTAAACTATTATGCGCATTATTATTCTTAGCTATCATTAAAAGTCCAGAAGTATCTTTGTCTATCCTATGAACGATTCCAGGTCTTATAACACCATTTATAGATGATAGATTATCTTTACAATGATATAAAATAGCATTTACTAGCGTTCCTTCATAATTTCCTGGAGCAGGATGAACTACCATATCTTGCGGTTTATTTACTATAAGTATATCTTTATCTTCATATACTATATCTATAGGTATATTTTGAGGTACTACTTCTAAAATTTTTGGA
The DNA here is from genome assembly GCA_904418825.1 of uncultured Romboutsia sp. Classification (GTDB taxonomy): domain Bacteria; phylum Bacillota; class Clostridia; order Peptostreptococcales; family Peptostreptococcaceae; genus Romboutsia. The sequence continues at coordinate 88,195 of CAJFPU010000001.1, forward strand.
GCAGGTATTTGTATAGATACCTTATCATCTTCTTTTACTAAGTACTTAGCTTTTTCTAATTTATCATTAACGGTTACTTTTTTTTCTTTTATTAATTTTTGTATATAACTTCTAGACATATCTCCTAATTGCTCAGAAAGATATACATCTAATCTATCTCCTTCTTCTTCAGTTACTATAAATTCTCTTATTTCATCCATTTTTACACCTACTTCTGATTCTCTTTATTATCATCATAAAATAATATGTATATACATAAAAGTATCGTACCTAAAACTACAAATATATCCGCTATATTAAATACATAATTCCATATTATTCTAAAATCAAAATAATCAACTACAAATCCAAGCCTTACTCTATCGATTAGATTACCCAAAGCACCAGATATTATAAGAAGTATTCCAATTTTTCCAACTGTATCTACCTTTTTCGTATGCAAATAATATAATCCATATATAGACGCTATAAGTGCTACAATTATGAATAAAATTTGATTATTTTGAAACATTCCAAATGCTGCACCTCTATTTTCTACATATGTAAAATGAAATACATTTTGTATTATAGGTAAACTTCCTATTTCTTTTAAGTAATTTAGTACTAATAATTTAGATATTTGATCTATAGCTATTAATAAAATTATTATAAATTCATATATCAATTTTTTTCCTCCTTAATAATTATATATTATTATTATACAAAAAAAAGCTTCCTAATTGGAAGCCTCTATTCTTGTTTTTGCATTGTTTTATCTTTTTCTAAGTTGTTTATAAGCTCTGATACTGTAACAAATCTATATCCCATTTCTTTTAATTTAGGTATAATAATATCTAATGCTTGTATAGTTTGAGATTTTTTATTTCTTAAATTATTGTAATCATGTAAAAGTATTATAGTACCATTTTGAACTTTAGACATTATAGTATCTACAATATAATCAACTCCTGGATTTGACCAATCTCTTGGATCTAAATTAGACCATAAAATTATATTCATATCCTTTTCTTTTACTATATTACACATAGATTTGCTTATTGCCCTATACGGAGGTCTAAATAATTTAGGTTCTTCTCCTATTACTTTCTTAATTGCTTGTTGTGTATTATTTATCTCTTTATATATATCATCATATCCTTTTTTTGAAACATTTATATGAGTAAATGTATGATTTCCTATTTCATGACCTTCATTATATTGTCTTTTTAAGATTTCTGGATTCCATTCAACATTCTCTCCTACTACGAAAAAAGTTGCTTTTACATCATTTTTCTTTAATATATCTAAAACTTGTGGCGTAAAATCTCTATCTGGACCATCATCAAAAGTTAATGCTATTACTTTTTCATCATTATTTCCACTTTTTATTATTATATCTTTGTAATCATTTATTATATCATTACTTATACTTAAAACTTCTAAGTCTTCATTCATGCTCTGTCTATAAGTATAAATACCTATAATTAAAAATAATCCTATAGAGAGCAAAATACTTATCTTTTTCATGGTAGCTACCTCTTTTCTTTAAGCTAGTCCCTATCCGATTCATCTTTAGGCATTTTATTCATTTCATTTAATTCCATAACTACCTCATCATAGAACATGTATCCTTTATTTATTAAATTCTGATTTTCTTCTTTACTTGTCAGATGTAAGTCTGTTTGATTTCTTGCACAATTAGAACATAAATTAGTTTCTGGTAATATATCTAATCTATCTTTATCTATTTGTTGGTGACAAATATCACATACACCATAGGTACCATTTTCAATTTTATATAACGCATCTTCAATATTATTTAATCTTCCTTCTTCATGATTAGTTAGACTATGTTGCATATCTTGCATATATACTTCTGTACCTATGTCTGCAGGATGATTATCATAACTTGATAACTCTCCTGAAGTATATCTTTCACTAGTATGATTTGTTGTATTTCCAAAAACTGTGTTATCTCTCATTTCACTTATTAATCCACTTAATTTTTCCTTTTCCTTTAAAAGTTTTTCTTTGTATTTATTTATATCCATATTTATCGACCCTCTCTGTATTTATCTACTATATTCATAAGTTTTGCTATATACTCACCTATTACAGGCAAATCAACCCATGTACTTAATAGGTAAAGTACTATCCCTGCTAAAATAGTAAATCCTATTGCTTGCCCAAATCCTTTGCCTAATCCAGCTACAAAATTTATTAAAAATAATCTTCTTTTGCTATCAGTTAACATCATATATTCTCTAATTCTACTTCTCTCAATTATTAAGATTAATCTTTCTAAGTATCTTCTTATAAGTCCTAAATCTTTTGTTGTAATTTCACATAAATTTAATTCATTCATAACTTTATCTAAATCTTTCATATTGATAGGATTTTGATTTTCTAGACTATTATCTTCGTTATATTTAATATGCCTCACTTCCTTTTTTGTAAAAAGATAATACAAGAATATTATGTGAAGAAATTAATTATTGTATGTGCATTAAAAAAATTTTACCTTTCTTTATAAAAAAAGAAGTTGAAATAATATTATTTCAACTTCTGTATATTGACATATTTTATAAAAACTTTCTTTCTATTAAACCAACCTTTTTATAAACTTTTCTTAAAGTTTTTCTGGCTTGTCTTTCGGCTTTTTCTGCACCTAAAGCATATACTTTTTCTAAATAATCTTTATTATTTAAAAG
>CAJFPU010000002.1 GCA_904418825.1 uncultured Romboutsia sp.
GTTGAAAATAAAAATTTATGTTTTTGTTATGATACAGGGCATAACTTAATAAATAAGAGTGACTACATAGAAAATTTAAATGATAAGTTACAGATAATTCATTTAAGTGATAATAATGGTATTAAGGATAGTCACTTAGGCATAGGAAAGGGTATTTTGCAAAAAAACGAAATAGAAAAAATATTGAGTCTTAGTGCAAAGTATTTAATACTAGAAATTAATTATAATCATATTAAAGAAACTATAAATATACTAGATAAAATAAAAAAAGGGGTATAATATACCTCTTTTTACTATATTGACGAAGGGAGCATATTTTATGAGTAGTATAAATATACGAGTAAATAATATTAATAGAGAATATTATTTAGAAGATTATTCTTCAGGTATAGCTTTAGAAGATATAGTAAAGGATATTGAAGCTGAATATAATGGATATATAACAATTGCAAACATAAATAATAAGCTAAGAGAATTAAGTTACGAAGTAAAAGAAGATTGTAATATAGAATTTTTAGACACAACAAATTCAGATGGATCAAGAGTATATTTTAGAACAATGTCTTTTATATTTATAATGGCTTGTAATGAATTATTTAATAAAGCTAGAGTGACAATAGAACATTCTCTATCTAAAGGGCTTTATTGTGAAGTTCATACAGATACAAGGCTTCAAGAGTTTGATATAAAAAATATAAAAAATAAGATGAAAGATATAATATATAAAGACTATAAAATAGAAAAGATATCTACAACGAAGTCGAATGCTATTAATATATTTGAAAATCATGGGATGTATGAAAAAGCTGAATTATTAAGGTACAAAGAATATGATGATGTAAAAATATATAAATGCAATAATTATATAAATCATTTTTATGGACATATGTTACCTTCAACAGGGTATGTAAAAACTTTTGATTTAAAACAATATGAAAATGGAGTAATATTATTAGGTCCTAGCGAACTTGATAAAACAAAGGCTACAAAGTATATACCACAACCGAAACTTGCCAATGTTTACAAAGAAGCAGAAGAATGGGCAAAATTAATGGATGTAGATAAAGTTATAAATTTAAATAAAATAATAGAAAATAACCAATATGGAGAAATTATAAGAACAGTTGAAGCTTTACATGAGAAAAAATTATCTCAAATAGCAGATATGATAAAAGAAAATAAAAAAAGAGTTATACTTATAGCAGCACCATCTTCATCTGGAAAAACTAGTTTTGCTAATAGATTGTGCATACATCTTAAAGTTAATGGATTAAATCCTGTATCTATATCACTAGATGATTATTTTTTAAATAGAGAAGATACACCTTTAGATGAATTTGGTAAATATGATTTTGAATCAATATATGCTATAGATTTAAATAAATTTAATTCAGATTTAAAAAGTTTATTAGAAGGAAAAGAAATAAATCTTCCTAAATTTAATTTTAAAACTGGAAAAAGAGAAGAGAATTATAAAAAATTAAAAATAAAAGAAAATCAACCTATAATACTAGAGGGAATACATGGATTAAATCCTATATTAACATCATCAATACCAGATCAAGATAAATTTAAAATATATATTAGCGCTCTTACACAAATAAATTTAGATGATTATAATAGAATACCTACTACAGACTTAAGACTTATAAGAAGAATGGTAAGGGACTATAACTTTAGAGGATATAGTGCTAAACATACAATTATGAATTGGGATTCTGTAAGAAGAGGTGAAAAGAAATATATATTTCCATATCAGGAAGAAGCTGATATAATATTTAACTCAGCATGTGTTTATGAATTAGCGGTATTAAAAAGATATGCGAAACCATTATTAGAAGAAATAAAAAGTTGTGATGAATCATATATAGAAGCTAATAGATTACTTAAATTTTTACAGTATTTTATTGAACTAAAAGATATATCAGATATACCTTCTACATCTATATTAAGAGAATTTATAGGTGGAAGTAAAATAGTAGATTGATTGGGAAGAGGGGCTATATTAAAAAATATATTTATATATAATAATATTATTATATATAAATATATTTTGATATATCCCTCTTTATATTACATAATATATTTATAAGTATCATGTATTAAGGAGGAACTAATGAATAATTTATTAAAACAAATAATAGATGAAAATAGAAAATATACTAATTATGGTCAGGTTGCTAGTTATATACCAGAATTAAAAAATGCAAAAAGAAGTGATTTGGGTATATGTATAATAGATAAAGATAACAACATATATACAGGTGGAAACTATGATACTAAATTTACTATACAAAGTATATCTAAACCTATAGTATTAGCTATGGCTTTAATGGATAATGATTGGACGACTGTATTTTCTAAAGTAGGAATGGAACCAAGTGGAGATCCATTTAATTCAATAATGAAGCTAGAAACAAATGATACAAAGAAGCCTTCAAATCCTATGATAAATGCAGGTGCAATAGTAACAACATCACTTATAAAAGGAAATAGTCTAGAAGAAAAAGAAGAAAGAATGTTACAATTTTTTAGACGCCTAGCTAATAATGATAGTATTGGCATAAATTATGAAGTTTATAAGTCAGAAAAATTAACTGGTGATAGAAATAGAGCTATGGCATACTTACTAAAAAATGATGGATTTATAAATGGAGATGTAGAAGAAATATTAGATTTATATTTTAAACAATGCTCTATAGAAATAGATTGTGTTGATTTGGCGAGAATTGGAATAAATCTTGCTATGTATGGAATAGATATAGAAAATAAAGAAAGATTAATTAGTGAAAAAGTTTCTAGAATGGTAAAAACATTTATGGTTACTTGTGGAATGTATGATGCATCAGGTGAATTTGCTATAAAGGTTGGAATACCTGCAAAATCTGGTGTAGGAGGGGGTATAATGGCTTCTGTTCCAGATGCAATGGGTATAGGTGTTTATGGACCAGCTCTTGATAAAAAAGGAAATAGTATAGCTGGAGTTAAAGTTTTAGAAGATTTATCTGAAAAGTTAGAATTAAATATATTCTAAAATATGTAAATTTTGACAACTATTAAACCTTTTTATATAATTAAATTATAAATAAAAACCTTTCAAGGGGGATGGGGCAATGAGAGAGGTACTTATACTTAAGGATTTAGAATGTATAAAAGCTATCGCTGATCAAAGGAGATTAGATATTTTAAAAGCATTTAATGACTTTCCACTATCAGCTAAACAGTTATCTCAAATGCTTGATGAACCTCATGCAAAAATAAATTATCATATAAAAACACTTTATAAAGTTGGTATTTTAGAATTAGTAGAAGAGAAGGTTAAATCGGGGATTGTAGAAAAGTACTATTATCCAAAATCAAGGAATATAGTTATAGATAACAATGTAATAAATTTATCTGTTAAAGATGATAATAATGAAATATTCTTATCAAAAATTGATTATATAATAGAATTATTTTATAAAGCTTCAAAAAATGAATTACTAGAAGAAAAAAATATAGTTGACTATTATAATATATCTTTGACACAAAATGAACTTATAGAACTTAATAATACTATAAAATGCAAGATAGAGGAAATTATACATAAAAAAAGATCAGAAGGTGAAGAGGCGCAATATGATATAGTTATGGCTTCTATACCGATACAAAAAAAAACAAACATGTAATTTATGATAAGTATCAATTTTTATTGATACTTATTTTTTTGGGTATATTAATAATATAAAATTTTAATTAATAAGGAGAGATTGAAAATGATTGTAATAGGACCACATATTTCTATATCAAAAGGATTTGCTAAGGCAGCTAAAACAGCAGTAGATATTGGAGCAAATACATTTCAATTCTTTAGTCGAAATCCAAGAGGAGGAAACGCTAAAGTACTTGATAAAAAAGATGTAGAGAAATTTCAAAATATAAGAATGGAATATAATTTTGGACCTCTTTTAGCTCATGCGCCGTACACTATGAATCTAGGTGGATCTAAAGATGATGTATACGAATTTGGTAGAAAAGTTATAAAAGAGGATATAGAAAGAATGGATTCTTTAGGAATTGAGTATATGTGTTTTCATCCTGGTAGCCATGTTGGTGGAGGGATGGATTTTGGTATACAAAGGATAGTAGATGCTTTAAATGGAACACTAACAGGTAAAGAAAATATAACTATTCTTCTTGAAACTATGTCTGGAAAAGGAACAGAAATTGGATTTACTTTTGAACAAATAAAACAAATAATAGATGGTGTAACTCATAATGAAAAATTAGGGGTATGTTTAGATACATGTCATATATTTTCAGCAGGATATGATATAGTAAATAATTTAGATGGAGTTTTACAGGAGTTTGATCAAATAATAGGATTAGACAGGCTTAAAGCTATACATTTAAATGATAGTATGATGCCTTTTGGTAGTAAAAAAGATAGACATGCAGTAATAGGAGAAGGTGAAATTGGTTTAAATGCTATAATAAATTTTATGAGCCATCCTAAATTAAATAAATTACCTTTCTTCTTAGAAACGCCTCTTGAAGATGAAGGTCATAAAAAAGAAATTGCTATGATAAAAGAAATATTATCTAATAAATAGATTTTGATTATATAATTAAATAATCTTATAATATAAAAAATATATTGTATGGAAGTATATAAATATAAAGTTATTATGTAAAGTAAATGTAAAAAATAAAAGGATAATATAGGAAAAGAATGTATTGTAATTGAATAATATATAGGAAATTTTAAAAAATATTATTTAAGCTTTATTAAAAATATAGAGTATAAATAATAATAAAGAGAACTTAAGTTTTAAGTTCTCTTTTATATATAAATTATTTTTTAGATATAACATATGATACATCATATTGTGAAATAGGATAAAGCTCTATTTCAACACGAGGATTATCTTTATCTATAAAGTCAAATAATAAAACTGGTTTAAGTTGTTTATCATTTTTTATTATTCCGCTTTTTTCTATACCATCACATATACTTTTAGGATAGTTATGTAAATCCCCCATACGTTTATTTGGGAAATATAGCTTTAATATAGTTATTAAATCTTCTTCTATTGTTTCACCAAAGTATTGTTGGTTTATAAAGCCGGCAATCATATTTTCGTAAGCTAAATATTTTGAATGTTTACCTGTTGATGGCATCCATGCTTGTCCATGTACATTGTGAAGTTTAAAGTTTGACTTACTTATAGGTCTACCTGGTATTGTTAATTTGATCAAAATATCACCACCTTTATACTCTAGTTATTATAAAACTAATATTTAATTAATGGAAGGTTTTTTATGAAGAAAGAAGAATTAAAAGAATTTTGTAAATTAATAGGAATAGATTGTGTAGGAATTGCCCCAATAGGACCATATTATGATTTAGAAAAGATAATAAAACAAAGATTATTGAATGGATATATTACCGGAATGGAAGAACCTATGATAGAGAAGAGAGTAAATCCGAAAGAAATAATGGAAAATGTAAAATCTATAATAGTGTGTGCATTTCCTTATTATATAGGAAATTTTGATGAAAGTAATTTATCAAAATATTGTTATGGAGAAGATTATCATATAGTAGTAAAAGATATGTTACAAGAGATATGTAATTACTTAGTTGATAATATAGAAAATTTTGAATATAAAATATTTGCAGATAATGGACCATTAGTTGATAGATATTTAGCTTATTTATCTGGAATAGGATATTTTGGTATAAATAATAATATAATAACAGATGAATATGGTTCATATGTATTTATAGGATATATATTGAGTAATTATGAGTTTAAAAGCGATATTCCATCAGAAAAAACATGTATAAAATGTGGAAAGTGTGTAAAATATTGTCCGGGAAATGCTCTTTTAGGAAATTATGAAATGAATCCTAAAAGATGCCTATCTTATATAACGCAGAAAAAAGGAGATTTAGAAAAAGAAGAGAAAAAAGTATTAGAATCAAACAAAAAAGTTTTTGGATGTGATATTTGTCAAGATGTATGTCCTCATAATAAAAATATTCCTATAACTGAAATAAAAAGATTTAAAGAAGATACAATAATTAAATTAGATATTGAAGAGATTAATGATATATCAAATAAAGAATTTAAGAGACGATATGGAAATAGAGCATTTAGCTGGAGAGGTAAGAACATAATAAAAAGAAATATAGATATAGTTTCAAAGAAGCCTAATGAGTAAGGAGTCAAAGGCTTCTTTTTTTGTTATAAAGAATTTAAATGGAAAGATATTATCTGTAGTGAATAAAATTAGTATTATATAACTCAACATTTACAAGCTATTAATCATAGAATATATAAAATGATAGAAGGGGGGAGGGTCAATGCTAAATTTTAATAATACATCTGAGATAGAACCTCTAGAGGGCATATTAGGTCAAGAAAGAGCTATAGAAGCTATGGAAAAAGGATTAAAAATAAATAATCCAGCATATAACATATATTTATCGGGAGATTCAGGTACAGGTAAAACAACATATGCTATAAAGGCTTTAAATAAATATGCAGCTAAAAAAAGAAATCACAAAGATTGGTGTTATGTATATAATTTTGAGAATAACAGAGAACCACTTATAATTGGTCTTGATAAAGGTTTAGGTAAAGTATTCAAAAAAGATATTGAAAAACTTATAGAAACATTACTAGATGAATTAAAGGATGCTTTTGAAAGTGAAGATTTTGAAATAGGAAAAAATCAATTGATTGAGGAATATGAGATAGAAAAAGATACATTGATAAAAAAAATAAAAAAATATGCAGAAGAAAAAGGATTTAAACTAAAGAGTAGTAAAGTGGGGATGGTATTTATACCTATAGAAGATGAAGAGAATGATGAAGATGAAGATTATAAAGATGAAGAATTCTATAAATTAAAAAGAGAATTAGAAAATGCTGCAATACAAGTAGTTTATAAAATTAGAGAATTAGAAAATGCAGCAAAAGAAGCTTTATTAGAATTAGAAGAAGAAACCGCCAAATTTATAATTGACCCTCACATTGAAGTTTTACTAGAAAAATATAATAGTTATGATAAAGTTAAAACTTATTTAAATAATATGAGAGAAAATATACTAGAACATGTTTATTTATTCTATATGGATGAAGAGGAATTAAAAGATAAATATGATAAAGAACATTTTATCAAATACAAAGTTAATTTATTTGTAGATAATGGAATTGATAGAGAAAACTCTAAAGCCCCAGTAATAGTTGAAATAAATCCAAGTCCATCTAATTTATTTGGTAAAGCAGAATATGACTATTATAATGGAAATGTAAAAACTGATTTTACTAAATTGATACCAGGTGCAGTACATAAAGCAAATGGAGGATATTTAGTTTTATATGTAGATCAACTTTTAAGATATCCATTATCTTGGGATATGCTAAAAAGGGCTATTCAATCAAGACAAATAGGAGTAGATACACAAACATCAATAAAACCTGAAAATATGCCTATAGATATTAAAGTTGTGCTAATAGGTAATCATTATATGTATAATTTACTTTATAACTATGATTCTGACTTTAGTAAGTATTTTAAAATATTTGTAGATTTTGACAATGAAATGGATAAAACAGATCATAATGAAGATGGTATAGCTAGATTTATAGCTTATCAATGTGGTAAAAATAATTTAAAACATTTTACGTATGATGCAGTAAAAGAAGTTATTAAATTTAGTACTAGAATATGTGGAGATAGATATAAACTTTCAACTAAATTTAATAAAATAATGGAAATTATATTTGAAGGTGATGTTTGTGCTCAAATAAGAGATTCTGAATATGTAGATAAATGTGATGTTCAAAAAGCAATATTAGAAAGAAAAAAAAGATTAAATAGAATAGAAAATAAGATGGATGAATCATTAGAAAATGGATTTACACTTATTGAAACTAGCGGAAATAGGATTGGTGTTATGAATGGATTATCAGTTTTAAGTACAGGTGAATATTCATTTGGACGACCATCTCGAATAACTGTAACAACTAGTCCAGGTAATAAAGGTATAGTTAATATAGAGAGAGAAGTTAATATGAGTGGGCCGATACACAATAAAGGTGTTTTAATTTTAGGTGGATATTTAGCAGAAAATTTTGCGCAAGAATTCCCGCTTTCATTAAATGCAAATATATGTTTTGAGCAAAATTATGGTGGAATAGAAGGCGATAGTGCTACAGGCGCTGAATTGTATGCATTATTATCATCATTAAGTAAAATACCATTAAAACAAAATATAGCTGCAACAGGTTCTATGAATCAAAAAGGAGAAATACAAGTAGTTGGTGGGATAAGTGAAAAAATAGAAGGATTTTATTCTGCTTGTAAAAAACAAGGATTAAATGGGAATCAAGGTGTAATAATACCTAAAAATAATAGTAGAAATTTAGTTTTATCTGAAGAAGTAACAAATGCAATAAATGAAGGTAAGTTTACTATATATACAGTTGAAAGAGTAGAAGAGGCTATAGAGATATTAACTGATGTTAAATTTGATGAAATAAAAAGTCGAGTAATAGAAAGATTAAGAGAATTTAATGAATTACAAAGTTCATCTAAAAGGTAGTTTTATATAAAATATTAATGGGTAAAATGATAAGAAGGTAGAAGTAATTAACTTTTACCTTCTTATTTTATATATAAATTAAAAATTAAAATAAATTTTAATGGTTAATATTAAATAATAGCTTTGAAATTATTGTCTGTTATAATTACAAGTCCTATTATTAGATTAATCAATATCTATTAACTATGATGATAGTATAAAATTAAATTAAGAGGTATAAGGGAGAAAAATATGAAAAATATTAATAAAGTATTGGATATATTAGAGCAAACTTATCCAGATGCAAAATGTGAATTAGATTACACAACGCCATTTGAACTACTAGTAGCAACGATATTATCTGCTCAATGTACAGATGTAAGAGTGAATAAAGTTACAAGTGAAATGTTTAAAAAGTATAATACTCCAAAAGATTTTTCAAAACTTAGTATAGATGAAATAAGTGAAGAAATAAAAAGTTGTGGACTATATAAAAGTAAAGCTGAAAAAATAAAGTTAACATCAGAAAAAATATGTAATGAATATAATGGAGAAGTTCCAAACAACTTAGAAGATTTAACTAAACTTCCAGGTGTAGGTAGAAAAACTGCTAATGTAGTACTTAGCAATGCATTTAATCAAGATGCAATGGCAGTTGATACACATGTGTTTAGAGTTTCTAATAGAATTGGGATAGTAGAGACTCAAACCCCAGAAAAAACAGAGTTTGCTCTTATGGATGCTATACCAAAGAAAAGGTGGTCTCATTCTCATCATTTACTAATCTTTCATGGTAGACGAATTTGTAAAGCTAGAAAACCTGATTGTGAAATTTGTCCTATAACAAAATATTGTAAGTATTATAAAAATAACTTTAACAAAGTAAGTTCTTAGAAAAGAAGATTTCTGCTATAATTGTAAATAAAATATAATATAGTCAAAAATAGGAGGATGAAATGTCAATAAATGTAGTTTTAGTAGAACCAGAAATACCTCAAAATACAGGAAACATAATAAGAACTTGTGCAGCGACTGGAGCAACTTTACACTTAGTAAAGCCATTAGGGTTCTCATTAGAAGATAAATACTTAAAGAGAAGTGGTCTTGATTATTGGGATATAGCGAATATACAATATTATGATAGCTTTGAGGAAGTTGTTGAAAAAAATCCAACTGGAACATTTTTTTATGCTACAACAAAAGTAGATCAAGCTCATTCTGATGTGAAATATGTTGATAATTCATTTATTGTATTTGGAAAAGAAACTAAAGGTTTACCTGAATCACTTATAAAATCAAATTTAGAAACGTGTATAAGGATACCTATGTTAAATCTTGAAAAAGCTAGATCTTTAAATTTATCTAATTCAGTTGCTATTGTAGTATATGAAGCATTAAGACAATTAGACTATCCAGGTATGAGATAGATATATATACTTATATTATAAAATGATACTAATATTAAGATACTTATTGTATATATTTAGTATCATTTTTTATTATACATAAAAAGATAATATGATTATAAATTATAAAAAATGTTAATCAATATAATTATTTTACTATTTAATAATAGAAATAGTGTATCACATATAAAAATAAAATGTAGAATATAATTGTATTTTAATTAAATTTATATATAAAAATATACATTTATATAATTTTTTTGTAGAAAAAAAATATAAAATGATGTAAAATAAAATAAAATATTATATATTATATAAATATTAGGAGGACAGATATGAAACTTAAAAAGTTTATAGCTTTAGGTTTAGCAACAGTAATGAGTACTAGTATGTTAGTAGGATGTGGGGCTAAATCAGATTCTGATACAGCAACAGATAATGGTGACAAAGTATTTAGAGTAGGGATGATAACAGACACTGGTGGAGTAAATGATGAATCATTTAACCAATCAGCATGGAAAGGATTCCAAGACGCTCAAGAAAAGTTTGGAAAAGATAAGTTGGAAGTAAAATATTTAGAATCTAAACAAGATGCAGATTACGCTCCAAATATAGATACATTTGTTGATGAAGAGATGGATTTAATAGTAGGAGTTGGATTTAAGTTAGAGCCAGCTATAACAGAAGCTGCTAAAAACTATCCAGAACAACAATTTGCATTAATAGATGCAGTTTGTGAAGGAGAACAACCAGAAAATGTAACTTCATTATTATTTGAAGATAACACGTCATCTTATTTAACAGGATTAGTAGCAGGTAGAATGACAGAAACAAATAAGGTTGGATTTATAGGTGGTATGGAATCAGACGTTATAGCTAAGTTTGATTACGGATTTAGAGCTGGTGTTAAAGCTGCCAACCCAGATGCAGAAGTAATGGTACAATATGCAAATAGTTTCACAGATGCAGCTTTAGGAAAAACTATAGCTAACCAAATGCATTCAAAAGGTGCTGATATAATATTCACTTGTGCAGGTGCAGTTGGAATAGGTGCTATAGAAGCAGCTAAAGAAAACGGTAAAAAAGCTATAGGTGTTGACCAAGATCAAAACTATTTAGCTCCAGAGAACGTAATAACTTCAGCTATGAAAAACATAGATGTTTCAGTATTAGAATTATTATCTAATGTAGTTGAAGGAAACTACAAAGGTGGAGAAATAATAGTTAATACATTATCTATGAATGGTGTTGGTATAGCTCCAACAAGTAACAAGAATGTTCCACCAGATGTATTAGAATATGTTACAGAAGAAGCTGAAAAAGTTAAGTCAGGAGATGTAAAAGTTCCTGCAACTAAGGAAGAATTTGAGGAATTAAATAAATAATAGTAATTAAACATAAGAAAGACTATCTTCATTGAAAAGGATAGTCTTTTTAAATGTATTACATATTTAAAATATTTTAATAGATTTTGGAAAGAATAATATAAACTATATTAATATTTTATAAAAGATTATTATGATACACAAAAAAACAAATTAAAACAAAAAATTAAAACAAAAAGTTTGTTATGTTAGTCATATTTTAGTATAATAAAAAGGCTGATAATTTTAAATAAGGAGGATAATAAAGAGCGATGAATAATGGTAATATCAACTACAGTCAAAAAGTCGTAGAGATGAAGAAAATAACTAAAAAGTTCGGAAATTTTGTTGCGAATGATAATATAGACTTGACTGTACATAAAGGTGAAGTACATGCTCTTTTAGGAGAGAACGGAGCAGGAAAATCTACTCTAATGAATATACTATATGGTTTATATCAGCAAACATCTGGAGAAATCTACATTAATGAAAAATTAGTTAATATGGATAATCCTAATGTTGCGATAGCTAATGGAATAGGTATGGTTCATCAACATTTTATGTTAGTGCAACCTTTCACTGTAGCACAAAATATAATATTAGGAGTCGAGCCTACAAAAGGTCTTGGTTCAATTGATATAAATAAAGCTATAGAAGATGTAAAAGCTATTTCAGAAAAATATGGATTATATGTTGATCCTAATGCAAAAATAGAAGATATAAGCGTTGGTATGCAACAAAGGGTAGAAATACTAAAAGCTTTATATAGAGGCGCGGAAATATTAATACTAGATGAGCCTACGGCAGTTCTTACTCCACAGGAAATACAAGAACTTATACAAATTATAAGAAATTTAACTAAAGAAGGAAAATCTGTAATAATAATAACTCATAAATTAAAAGAAATAAAAGCAGCTGCAGACTATTGTACAATCATTAGAAGAGGTAAGTACATAGATACTGTGAAAGTGTCTGAGACAACTGAAGATGAGTTAGCTGCGATGATGGTTGGTAGAGAAGTTAACTTCAAAGTTGATAAAAAAGAAGCAAAACCAACATCAAATGTATTAGAAATAAAAGATTTAGTAGTAAAAGATAGTAGAAAAGTATCTGTAGTAGATGGACTATCACTAGAAGTTAAGGCTGGAGAGATACTAGGTATTGCTGGTATAGATGGAAATGGACAATCAGAACTAGTAGAAGTTTTAACTGGTCTTAGAAAAGCAGAAAGTGGAAGTATAAAAGTAAATTCAAAAGAGTTACTAAATAAAAAACCAAAAGATATATTTAACAATGGAATAAAAAATATTCCAGAGGATAGACATAAAAGAGGATTAATATTAGATTTTACTGTTGCGGAAAATACAGTATTACAAAATTATAAGGATCCAAGATTCTCTAAAAATGGAATATTAAATAAAGCAGCTATAGAAAAATATGCTGATGAAATAATAGAAAGATTTGACGTAAGACCTACAAATCATAGTGTTAAATCAAGAGCATTATCTGGTGGGAATCAACAAAAGGTTATAATAGGTAGAGAAGTTGATAATATAGAAACTGCAAGAAAAGCTACTGGAGAACCTCAATTACTTATAGCAACTCAACCTACGAGAGGTCTTGATGTTGGAGCTATAGAATTCGTTCATCAAGCTTTAGTAAAACAAAGAGATGAAGGTAATGCAGTACTACTAGTTTCATTAGAATTAGATGAAGTTATGAATGTATCAGATAGAATAGCTGTTATATATGAAGGAAAAATAGTAGGAATTGTAGATGCAAAAAATACAGATGAAAATACATTAGGTTTAATGATGGCAGGAGGTGACGATAATGAGTAGTAAGACAAATAAAAAGAAAATTTCTTTAGTCGATAATACTATTCTATTCTCCTTAATATCAATAGTATTAGGTTTATTAGTTGGAGCAATAGCATTATTAATAGCAGGAAGAGACCCTATACAAGCATATTCAGCTATGATAGAAGGTGTATTTGGAAAACCTAAATATATGGCATGGGTAATAATAAGATCAACACCACTTATATTAACTGGTTTATCTATTGCATTTGCATTTAAAACGGGATTATTTAATATAGGTGCAGAAGGTCAGTTTATAATAGGTGCATTAGTTGCAACTATGGTTGGTTCTGTAATTGAATTACCAGCAATAATACATATACCACTTACTCTTTTAATGGCTTGTTTAGGTGGAGCTATATGGGGTGGATTTGTAGGATGGTTAAAATCTAAGTTTGGAATTAATGAAGTTATAGCTGCTATAATGCTTAACTGGATAGCATTTTATTTAAGTAACTTTATGATAAAAAATACTTGGTTAGCTAAACCAAATAGTGAGTCATCAGTAAGTATACATGATTCAGCAAGTATAGGTATAGACTGGTTAACAGATTTAGTAGGGCCAGCTACAAAGGTTAACTGGGGTATAGTTATATCAATAATACTTGTACTAGTTATAGCATTTATACTATTTAAAACAACTCTAGGATTTGAATTAAGAGGAGTTGGGCATAATAAGTTTGGTGCAGAGTACGGTGGAATAGATGTTAATAAATCTATATTAAAATCTATGGCAATAGCAGGTTTACTTGCGGCGGCAGCAGGAGCTATACAAGTAATGGGTGTATCTAAAAATATTACTGTATTAGCAGCAGCAGAAGGTTATGGATTTGATGGTATAGCCGTTGCATTAATAGCAAACAGTAATCCTATTGGTGTTATATTCTCAGGATTATTATTTGGGGCATTTAAATACGGTGGAACAAAAATGCAATCTGTAGGAGCACCATCAGAAGTTATAAATATAGTTATTGGTTCTATAGTATACTTTATAGCATTAAGTAGTGTACTAAGAATGTTATATATAAATTTCAGAGAGAAAAAAAATAAAGGGGGGAATGCATAATGCAAGATATAGCTTTAATTATTAGTACGACCTTAATGTACTCTACACCCCTTATATTTGCGGCATTAGGTGGAGTATTTTCAGAGAATTCAGGTATAGTTAACATAGGTATAGAAGGTATGATGACTATAGGTGCTTTTGCAGGTGCTGCTGCAGGATATATGTTAGGTAATCCATGGTTAGCATTTATAATAGGTGGTTTAGCTGGAGGTTTATTTGCTTTAATTCATGCTTTAGCAACTGTAACTTTTAATGCTGACCACACTATATCAGGAGTAGCAATAAACTTATTAGCTCCTGGGGTTGCATTATTTGCATCTAAAATAATGTTTGATGGTGCTACTATGACACCAACAATACCAATGGAACAAAAAATACCAAGACCATTAAATGGTTTATTCCCATCAGGGAGTATATTAGATACAATATTCAATGCATATGCTACAGTTTTCTTAGCATTTATATTAGTTGCTGTTGCATGGTATGTATTATATAAAACTAAATTTGGACTTAGAATAAGAGCAGTTGGAGAACATCCAGGTGCAGCGGATACATTAGGAATAAGTGTTTCAAAAACTAGATATGCTGCAGTTATAATATCTGGTATATTAGCTGGATTAGGTGGAGCATCAATGAGTTTAGCTGTTGTTTCTTCATTCAGACCTACATTAATATCAGGACAAGGATATATAGCTATAGCTGCGGTAATATTCGGTAAATGGAGACCTCAATGGGCAATGGTAGCATGTTTATTATTTGGTTTCTCAACTGCATTATCTGTATACTTTGGAAATCCAGAATTACCATTCAGCATAAATGAAAACTTATTATCAATGATACCTTATATAATGACATTGATAGTATTAGTAATATTTGTTAAAAGTTCTAAGGCTCCAGCAGCTCTTGGAAATCCATATAAAAAAGGTGAAAGATAAAAAAATGATAGCTTAAAGCTATCATTTTTTTATTAAAGCATATAAATTATATTGAATATAGTAATTAATAATTTATATGCTTTAATAAAAAAATTAATTGTAATGTAATGACATTCGGTGTCGTTTATAAAATGAATTAAAACTTTATATAGAGAAATAATAAAAGTAGAAGGATTTTATTATTAGACACTTTGACTAAATATTAGAAAGGAGTGAGAAAAATGACAAATAAAGATATTCATTTAAGTTTAAGTAAACAAAATGAAATATCTGTTAAAAAGCTACTAACTAATCACAAACTTGAAAAAGAATATACGTACAAGAATGATTATATAGAAGTAGTACTAAAAAATAATAGAGATAAAATACATAATGAAGAAATAGTAGATGAAATTACTGATTTGATAATTGATATAATTGAAAATAAACTTCTTAGAAAATATATTATAAAAAAATATAGCTTAGAATCTAGTGAAGAGATTCAAAAGATATATATATGTGCATTAAATATATTTAAGAATAAAGAGTTTATAATAAAGCAATCTTTATATCAAAAAGTATATGATTATATATTAAATGAAGAGTATATAAATATAGAAGGTTTTGTAAAATTTAGAATGAAAGAATTTAATAATTATATATCGACTATAGTAGATTTAGCATGGGAAGAATATTTCATAAAAAAAGATCAAGATGAATTTATTAATGTACTTAAGTACTTTGTGGACGCTCAGAAAGAAAAATTAGAGCTTTTAAGAATACATATAAAAGAAGATAATTCATTTATACTTTATGACAAATATGGAAATGAGATTGATAGTATAAATGATGAAGAAATAATGAATATAATGATAAAAGAAAATTTGAACTATGAAGATTTTTTAATGAGTAATCTTCTTACTCTATGTCCTGGTAAAATAGAAATAATAGACTCTTTAAATAATAATTCTTCTAAAGAAATAATAGAAATAATTAAATCAATATTTGGTGATAAAGTAAGCTATATCAATCGACATTAATTTCATACTAATTTTATTCATTATAAAGATATAAAATATATAGTTAGAAAAATTACCTTTTTAATGGTATATTATATTTGTAAGTAAATATAAACATATATCAAAAAAGGAGATTTTAGCATGAATAATATCATTAAAATATTAATCCTAGCTGTTATAGGAGGATTAATAGGTTATATAACAAATGTAATAGCTATAAAATTAATATTTAGGCCAATAAATCCAATAAAAATTCCTATACTTAATATAGAGATAATAGGATTGATACCAAAGAGAAAAGTAGAAATTGCAACTAATATAGGAACGATAATAGAAGATCAATTTTTATCTGTCGATGAAATTATAGATGACATGATAACTCATAAAGATAAACAAGATATAATTGATTATATAAAAGTAAAAATAAATTTAATGCTTAATGAAAAGATGACACTTATACCTAGTACAATAAGAAGTTTAGCTCAAAATTATATATCTGAAATAATAGAAGAAGAAATAAGAGAAGCTATAGATGATGTATCTGAAGAAATTATAAGTAAAGCAAAAAGTCGTATAAATATAAAAGAAATAGTAGAAAATAAAATTAATGAATTGGATTTATATGAACTAGAGTCAATAATATTGCAAATTGTAAAAAATGAGTTAAAACACATTGAAATATTAGGATTTATATTAGGTTTATTTATAGGAGTAATTCAAGGAATAATAACTATATTTATATAGAATATTATTATTGATACTAAATTAAGTATTTGATATAATTAATTTAATAATTAAAAAATGGCAATGAAGAGGAAGAGTAAAATAGAAACAATTAAACAGAGAGGATAAACCATAGGCTGGAAGTTTATCTTAATATGACTATTTGAAAACTACCTTAGAGCTGAACTTATTAGCATTTATAAAATGTGAAAGTGTTCGGGTGACAACCTTATAGTCATCAAGAGGAAGTATTTAAATACTTCAACTTGGGTGGAACCGCGAATTAACACTCGTCCCAATATATTTATTTGGGATGAGTTTTTTTATTATAAAAAATTAATTTAAGGAGGAAGTATAATGATAAAAGTTACTTTAAAAGATGGATCTGTAAAAGAATTCGAAAATGAACTTTCAGTTATGGACATAGCTAAGTCTATAAGTGAAGGTTTAGCTAGAGCAGTAGTTGCTGCATCTGTAAATGGAAAAGTTGTAGGGTTAAACTATATAGTAAAAGAAGACTGTGAATTAAACTTATTCAAATTTGATGATGAAGAAGGAAAAGATGTATTTAGACATACATCAGCTCATATACTAGCTCAAGCTATAAAGAGATTATATCCAGAAGCTAAATTTGCAATAGGACCAACTGTAGAAAATGGATTTTATTATGATATAGATTTAGATCATAGATTAACTAATGAAGATTTAGAAAAATTAGAAAAAGAAATGAAAAAAATAGCTAAGGAAGATATAGCTGTTGAAAGATTTGAATTACCAAGAGAAGAAGCTTTAGCTTGGGCAAAAGAGAATAATGAAATTTATAAAGTAGAACTTATAGAAGATTTACCAGAAGGGGAAGTAATATCTTTTTATAAGCAAGGAGATTTTACTGATTTATGTAGAGGACCACACTTACCTTCAACAAAAAAAGTTAAGGCTGTTAAACTATTAAGTGTAGCTGGAGCTTATTGGCGTGGAGATGAAAAGAACAAAATGCTTCAAAGAATATACGGTATATCTTTTGAGAAAAATAAAGATTTAGAAGAATACTTACACATGTTAGAAGAGGCTAAGAAAAGAGATCATAGAAAGTTAGGTAAAGAATTAGATTTATTCTTTATACCAGAAGAAGGACCTGGATTCCCATTATTCTTACCAAAAGGTATGGAACTTAAGAATGAATTATTAAAGTTTTGGAGAGAAATACATAGAGAAGATGGATATCAAGAAATAGAAACTCCAATAATATTAAATCAAAAACTATGGGAGACTTCAGGACACTGGTTTAACTATAAAGAAAATATGTACACTGTAGATATAGATGAACAACAATTCGCTATAAAGCCAATGAACTGCCCAGGTTCATTAATATATTATAATGCTAAGCCACACTCATATAGAGAATTCCCTATGAAAGTTGCTGAACTTGGTAGAGTTCATAGACATGAATTATCAGGAGCATTACACGGACTTATGAGAGTTAGAGCGTTTACTCAAGATGATGCACATATATTTATGTTACCAGAACAAATAAAAGATGAAATAAAAGGTGTTGTAGATTTAATAGACAGAGTTTATAAGACTTTCGGATTTGAATACCACTTAGAATTATCAACTAGACCTGAAAACTCAATAGGTTCAGATGAAGAATGGGAAGCAGCTGAAAGTGGATTAAGAGAAGCTCTAGAAGAACTTAATTTACCTTATATATTAAATGAAGGTGATGGAGCATTCTACGGTCCTAAGATAGATTTCCACTTAAGAGATTGCTTAGGAAGAACATGGCAATGTGGTACTATACAATTAGATATGCAATTACCTCAAAGATTTGATATAACTTATATAGGTCAAGATGGTGAAAAACACAGACCAGTTATGATACACAGAGTTGCATTTGGAAGTATAGAAAGATTTATAGGTATATTAATAGAACATTATGCTGGTAAATTCCCTGTTTGGTTAGCTCCAACTCAAGTTAGAATATTACCTATATCAGATAAGTATAATGATTATGCTAACGAAGTTAAGAAAGCTTTATTTGATAAAGGTATAAGAGTAGAGATAGATGATAGAGCAGAAAAGACAGGATTTAAGATAAGAGAAGCACAACTTCAAAAAATACCATACATGTTAATTGTAGGTGAAAAAGAAGCTGCTGATAATAAAGTATCTGTAAGAAGTAGAGATAATGGAGAAGTAGGAAGTATAGATTTAAATGAATTTATAGCTACAATATCTAAAGAAATTGAAAATAGAGAAAATGTAATACAAGATTAATTTATAAATAAAAAGGAGTAATCTATCATGATAGATTACTCCTTTTTATTAACACATTTCTTTTCTTATTAATGATTTTAATTCTTCATGAGTCATAGTTTCATTTTCAAATAAATGATTTGAAACTATATGTAGGTCATTTATATTATTTCTTAACATATCTAAAGTTTCGTTATAACAATCTAGGACTATTCTGTTAGCTTCATCTTGTATTTTTTCAGATAAAAATGTTTTATTATTTCCATCTAAAGTCATAAATCCTAAATTACTCATTCCGTATTCACAAACCATTTGGTTAGCTATTTCTGTAACTTTCTTTAAGTCATCTTTTGCTCCAGTAGATTTATGATTAAATATTATTTCTTCAGATGCTTTTCCGGCAAGAAGTATTTTCATTTTTCCAAGCAGTTCTTCTTTAGTATATATGTATCTGTCTTCATCTGGTAATTGTAGTACATAACCTAAAGCCTGCCCTCTTGGAACTATTGAAATTTTTTGTATAGGACATATTCCTACTAAATCACTCACTAGTGCATGTCCAGCTTCGTGATAAGAAACTATTTTCTTTTCTTTCTCTATTAAAGTTGAGTTTTTAGATTCAAGCCCAGCTATAACTCTTTCTAAAGCCTTATCAAAGTGAATAGAAGTAATTACGTTGCTATTATCTCTTACAGCAAAAATGGCAGCTTCATTAGCTATATTAGCAAGATGTGCGCCGTTAAATCCATGAGTTTTTTTAGCTAAAATCTCTAGATTTACAGAAGGATCTATTGGTTTATTATCAGTATGAACTTTTAAAATTTCATGTCTAGTATGATAATTAGGAGTACCTATATGTATATGTCTATCAAATCTACCAGGTCTAAGTAATGCTTCATCAAGTAAGTCAAGTCTATTAGTAGCTCCTATTATTATTACATTTGAGTCTTTAGTAAAACCATCCATTTCAACTAGAAGTTGATTTAGTGTTTGATCCTTTTCATTATTGCTTTCTGAATGTCTTTTAGCACCGATTGCATCAATCTCATCTATAAATATTATGCTTGGTGCTTCTTTTCTAGCTTTTTCAAAAAGAGTTCGTACTCTTTTGGCACCTACACCTACATACTTTTCAACAAATTCAGATCCAGTAACATTAAAGAAAGATGAGTTAGTCTCACCAGCCACTGCTGATGCAAGTAATGTTTTACCAGTCCCAGGAGGACCATAAAATAATACTCCTTTTGGTATTTTTGCACCCATTTTTTTATATTTGTCAGGATATTTCATAAAGTCTACTATTTCAAATAATTCTTCTTTAACTTCTTCTAATCCAGCAACATCACAAAATGTAGTCTTAGGTTTAGAAGAGTTTGAATCTTCATTTGGAATTTCTTTTTCCATCTTAGTTGTTTGGGCAAACACGGGTACTGGTTTGTTTATTTTTTTGAAGAAATTTTCCCACATTCTCATAGTCATACACCTCTGATAAAAAATTATTTATTTATTTTATAATTTCCATAGTTTATAAAATTTATTATTTAAATTTTGATTTTAAACAATAAAATTCTAATATTTAAGAGTATAGACAGAAAATGCTTATATAATTACTTAATTTAATTATTTTATTTATATAAATTTTAAAAAAGTACTTGAAATATTAATTAATCAATGTTATATTAGATAAAGTAATAATGATAAAAGATAAAAACAAGAAGAAGTCCGCTTCTCACCTTACGATAAATGTTGTAAGTGTAAATATAAGTTAAGCTTTTATACCTTAATATGTATAAAGTTTGTTTTAAAATGTTAACTTATATGCGGATGATTTTAATCATTCGCTTTTATTTTTATAAAAATTTGGAGGTGTCCTACCATTAGTAAGGAACTAGCAATTAATGAACAAATAAGAGATAAAGAAATAAGAGTTATCTCAGACAATGGAGAGCAACTTGGACTAATGTCTGCTAAAGAAGCTCAAGCAATAGCTAATAATAAAAATCTAGATTTAGTAATGATATCACCTAATGCTAATCCGCCAGTATGCAAAATAATGGACTACGGTAAGTACAAATATGAACAATCTAGAAAAGAAAAAGAATCTAAGAAAAAACAAAAAGTAGTAAATATAAAAGAAGTTAGATTAAGACCAGGTATAGAAGCAAATGACTTAAATACTAAGGCTAATCAAGCTATTAAGTTCCTTAAAAAAGGAGACAAAGTTAAGGTTGAACTTAGATTTAGAGGTAGAGAATTAGGACATAAAGACATTGGTAAAGAAGTAATGTTGAAATTTATAGATATAGTAAAAGAGTTTGGTGAACCAACTAAAGCCCCAGCATTCGAGGGTAATAATATGGTTGTAATGATAGATCCAAAGAAATAAATGATTAACTGAGAGGAGGAAATTAACATGCCTAAAATGAAAACTCATAGAGGTGCTGCTAAAAGATTCAAAAAGACTGGAACTGGAAAATTAAAGAGAGCTAAAGCTTTCAGAAGACACATACTAACTAAGAAAGCTGCTAAGACTAAGATGCAATTAAGAAAGTCTGGAATAGTTACAGCAGGAGATGCTAGAAGAATAGCTCAATTATTACCATACTAAAAATCGGAAAAAATAGATAACAATTATAACAGAGGAAGACGAAGGAGGTCATAACGATGGCAAGAGTTAAAAAAGCTATGAACGCTCGTAAGAAGCATAAGAAAGTATTAAAACTTGCAAAAGGATTTATAGGATCAAGAAGCAAATTATATAGACCAGCAAATACATTTGTAATGAAGGCGTTAAAGAACGCTTATATAGGAAGAAAGTTAAAGAAGAGAGATTTCAGAAGACTTTGGATACAAAGAATAAATGCTGGAACAAGAGCTCATGGATTATCTTACTCAAGATTCATGAACGGATTAAAGTTAGCTGGTGTTGAAGTTAACAGAAAGATGTTAGCTGAAATGGCTATACATGATGAAGAAGGATTTGCTAAGTTAGTAGAAGTTGCTAAATCTAAATTAGCTTAATTATATAATGAAATTAAAAGCTTTTGAATTTTATATTCAAAAGCTTTTTTATATTTAAAATATAATTTTAAATGATAAATAAAAAAGTTAATAAATATATATAATATGATTATAGATACTAACTTGAGAATTAAATACAGTCATTGAAAATACTATATTTGATAAGATATATTTTTATAAATATATTAATTTTAATATATTTATAAAAATAACTAGTACAATAGGTTTAAATTAACACTAAATTGAATTATAGAATGTTGTTTTTACTAAAGTTTTGGAATATAATAAAGTAATAATTATTAACTACTATAAAAAACAATACCAAAATATAAAGGAGGATCTGAAATAATGAAAAAAATTGTTAAGAGAGTTTCTAATATTGTAAATAAAATGGAACCTACTCAAATAATGGTAATTGGATTTGCCATTGTAATATTAATAGGAGCAATTTTATTGAGTATGCCGATATCTACTCAAAATGGAGAGAGTATAGGATTTTTAGATGCGTTATTTACATCAACTTCAGCAGTATGTGTCACAGGATTAATTGCAGTTGATACATCGACTTATTGGAGTTTTTTTGGTCAATTAATAATTATAACCTTAATCCAAATTGGTGGATTAGGATTTATGACTGTGACAACATTGTTTTCTTTGATAATTAAAAAAAGAATAAATCTAAAAGAAAGACTTTTAATTCAAGAATCATTAAATCAAATAGATTTATCTGGATTAGTTAAATTAACAAGGTACATATTACTTACAACTTTTTTTATTGAAGGTACAGGGGCATTATTATTATCAACTGTATTTATACCTCAATTTGGAATTTTAAATGGTATTTGGTATAGTATATTTCATGCTATATCAGCATTTTGTAATGCGGGATTTGATTTAATGGGAGTTGTTAGTGGTCCATTTTCATCTTTAACATACTATGTAAATAACTTTACTATAACTATAACAATATCGTTATTAATCATTTTAGGTGGTATAGGATTTCCTGTAATTCTTGATGTTATAAGAAATAAAAAGTTATCAAAATTAACTATACATTCCAAAGTTGTACTTTTTAGTACAATTGTTTTAATAGCATTTGGAATGTTATTTATTCTATTGTTAGAATATAATAATCCAAATACATTAGGTAAATTAGGATTTGGAGGAAAAATACTGGCATCATTATTTCAATCAATAACAATTAGAACTGCTGGATTTAATACAATAGATTTAGCGGCTATGAGAGAAAGTAGTATATTTGTAATGATAATATTAATGTTTATTGGTGCATCTCCAGCTTCAACGGGTGGAGGAATAAAAACTACTACAATAGCTACATTAATATTAACGGTAAAGTCATTTATATTAGAAAAGCAAGATATAGAAGTTTGTAAAAGAAGAATAAGTGAAACTACTGTTAAAAAATCATTGGGAATATTTTTAATAGGTATAACTATAGTTGTAATGGGAACTCTTATTATATCTATAACTGACCCTGACTTTAGCTTACTTGAAGTTGAATTTGAAGTAGTATCTGCTATTGCTACAGTTGGGCTTAGTATAGGTGGAAGTCCAAATCTAAGTGTTTTAGGAAAAATATTTATAATGTTATTTATGTTTATGGGAAGAGTTGGGTCTTTAACTATATTCATGGCATTAGCATCAAGAGGAGTTAAGAACAATCCTCCTATTAGATATCCAGAAGGTAAAATAATAGTTGGATAATTAAAATAAATTTACTTAAAATATAGAGAGGTAAGGTTATGAAACAATATATAGTTATAGGATGTGGAAGATTTGGAACATCGCTAGCAACAACTATGCATCTTTTAGGTCATCAAGTAATGGCTATAGATAAAAATGAAGAAATAATTCAAAACATAGTTGATAAGGTTACTCATGCAGCTATAGTAGATGTTACAGATGAACAGTCTCTAAGATCAATAGGGTTAGGAAACTTTGATGTAGCTATAATAGCAATAGGTTCTGACATAAGAGCATCTATAATGGCAACTATTATAGCTAAAGAAATGGGAGTATCTCAAGTTGTATGTAAAGCAACTGATGAATTACAAGCAAAAGTTCTTTACAAAATCGGAGCTGATAGAGTAGTATTTCCAGAAAGAGATATGGGAGTTAGAGTTGCTCATAATCTAGTTTCAGATAATATCCTAGATCATATTGAATTAGATCCAGAGTACTCTATAATAGAAATAGTTACACCAACTAATTGGGTAGGAAAAACTCTAGTTGAGTTAGAATTAAGAGCAAGATATGAAATAACAGTACTTGCTATAAAAAATGGTAAGAGTATAAATGTAACGCCATCACCAGATGAAGAACTTAAAGCAGGAAGTATATTAGTTGTAATTGGTCAAAATAGCAATATAAGTAGTATTACTTCTGAAAATAAAGATATAATTAGGAGAAAGTAGTTATGTCTATGATAATAACAGCTAAAGACAATGATAAAATAAAATATACAAAATCTTTATTAAAATCAAAAAATAGAAATAAAGAATCAAAATTTATAATTGAAGGATACAGAATTTTAACACTTGCAATAGAGTGTAGAGCAAAGTTAGATTATGTATTTATAAATGAAGATTTTGAAAAAAAACAAGAACATAAAGAATTTTTAGAACTATTAAAGAAAAAAGATATAAAAGTATATAAAACTACTAATAAAATATTTGAAGATTTAACTGATACTGAAAATACTCAAGGTATAATAGGTGTAGTTAAATTCAAACAAAAAACATTAGAAGAAAACTTAACAGATAATAATAGGTTTGTATTAATCTTAGATAGAATACAAGATCCTGGTAATATGGGCACTATAATAAGAACTGCAGATGCAGCTGGAGTAGACGCAATAATTGCATTAAAAGGATGCGTAGATATATACAATCCAAAAGTAATAAGATCAACTATGGGATCTATATTTGATATGAATGTAATTCATGCGACTCAAGAAGAAACACTAAGGATACTTAAATTAAAGAAATTTGATATAGTGTCTAGTTACTTAGATACAAATAATTACTATAATACAATAGAGTATAATTACAAAACTGCACTAGTAATAGGTAATGAAGCTAATGGAATAAACGATGAATTAGTATCAAAATCAGATGTATTGGTTAAAATACCGATATATGGTAAGGCAGAATCTCTAAATGCAGCAATAAGTTCTGCAATATTAATGTATGAAATAAAAAAATACTTAGTTTAAAAGTTGTTAATTACATATTTTATATGTTATAATTATGTAAAAAACTATATTTAAAAATACAATGAAAGAGAAAAGTATTTTGAACTAACTTAGCACAGAGAGAAGTACCTAGGCTGAAAGTACTTTATAAGAATTCAAAAGAAGTTCGCTCTGGAGTATTAAAGCTGAAATTAATAGTAGGCTTTAACGTTAAAACGCGTTAAGTTTATTTGAGGTGGTTTAAAATTTATAATTTTAGACTACTAGGGTGGTACCGCGAAACAATAGTCTTTCGTCCCTAGATTGGGATGAAGGGCTTTTTTTATATATAAATAAATAGTGAAAGGATGATATATAGTGCAAGAAAAATTACTTAATTTACAAGAAGCTGCTTTAAATGAAATTAAAGATACTTCTAGTATAGAAGCTGTAGAAAGTCTAAGAGTTAAGTACTTAGGTAAAAAAGGTGAGATAACTGCTATTCTTAAAGAAATGGGTAAGTTATCAGCAGAAGAAAGACCAGTTATAGGTCAAGTTGCTAATAAAGTAAGAGAATCGATAGAAGGAAGTATATCTTCAAAGAAGGAAGAATTAAAAGCTATAGAAAAGCAAAAGAAATTAGCTGAAGAAGTTATAGATGTTACAATGCCAGCTAAAGCTGTTAAAGTAGGAAAGAAACATCCTATATCTCAAATAATAGATGAAGTAAGTGAAATATTTATGGGTATGGGATTCTCTATAGCAGAAGGTCCTGAAGTTGAAACTGTTGAAAATAACTTCGATGCATTAAATGCACCAATAGACCATCCATCAAGAGATATGAGTGATACATTCTACATAAACAGTGAATTATTACTTAGAACACAAACATCTCCGGTTCAAGTTAGAACTATGAAAGGTCAAGAATTACCTATAAAAATAATAGCTCCAGGAAGATGTTTCAGATTTGATGCTCCAGATGCTACACACTCTCCAATGTTCCATCAAATAGAAGGGCTTGTAGTTGGTAAAGATGTAACAATGGCTCAATTAAAAGGAACATTAGATATGTTCGTTAAAAAGTTATTTGGAGAAAATACAAAAACTAAATTTAGACCACATAACTTCCCATTCACAGAGCCAAGTGCAGAAGTAGATGTTACTTGCTTCAAGTGTCAAGGAGAAGGATGTCCTATGTGTAAACAAGAAGGATGGATAGAAATATTAGGAGCTGGTATGGTTCATCCAAATGTACTTAGAAACTGTGGAATAGATCCAGAAGTTTATAGTGGATTTGCTTTCGGTATGGGTGTAGATAGAATAACTATGCTTAAGTATGAAATAGATGATATAAGATTATTATTTGAAAATGATATGAGATTTTTAGATCAATTTTAATTAGGAGGATTTTAATATGTTAGTACCTTTAAAATGGCTTAGAGATTATGTTGACATAGATATAGATACACAAGAATTTGCTGATATGATGACTATGACAGGTTCAAAAGTTGAAAAAGTAGATTTCTTTGGTAAAGAAACAAATGGAGTTGAAGTATGTAAAATACTTGAAATAGAACAACATCCAGATGCAGATAGATTAAAAGTTACAAAGGTTGAAGTTGCAAACGGAGAAATACTTCAAATAGTAACTAATGCTACAAATATAAAAGTAGGAGATTATGTACCAGTTGCTAGAATAGGTGCAGTATTACCTGGAGATTTCAAAATAAAGAAAGGTAAGTTAAGAGGAGTATTATCAGAAGGAATGTTCTGTGGTGCAGAAGAATTAACTATACCATCTGCATTTGTTGAAGATCATAAAAAAGATGGTATATATATATTAGATCATCAAGATTCATTTGAATTAGGAATGGATGTAAGAGATGTTTTAGGAATAAATGATGCATTAATAGAATTTGAAATAACTTCAAACAGACCAGATTGTAGATCGATAATAGGTATAGCTAGAGAAGCTGCTGTTACTTTAGGAAAAGAATTAAAATATCCTGAGATAAAAATAAATGGTTCTGATGAAGAAATGTCATTTGAAATAGATATACAAACAGATTTATGCAAGAGATACTGTGGTAGAGTAGTTAAAGATGTTAAAGTAGGGCCATCTCCATATTGGATGCAAAGAAAACTTATAGAAGCTGGAATGAGACCTATAAGTAATATAGTGGATATAACAAACTATGTTATGTTAGAGCTTGGTCAACCGCTTCATGCATTTGATTTAGATGATATAAAATACAATAAAATGACTGTTAAAATGGCTGAAGAAGGTGAAAAGTTTACTACATTAGATGGTGTTGAAAGAACTTTAACATCAGATATGTTAGTTATAGGAAATCAAGATAAAACTTTAGACTTAGCAGGTATAATGGGTGGGGAAAACTCAGAAATAAAAGATACAACAACTTCTATATTCATAGAAGGAGCAAGCTTTGCTAAAGAAAATATAAGAGCTACATCTAAGAAATTAGGTCTTAGAACTGAAGCATCTTCAAGATTTGAAAAGGGAATAGACATAAACTTAACAGAAGCTGCTGTTAATAGAGCATGTCAATTAATAGAAGAGTTAGGATGTGGTACAGTTCTTAATGGAATGCTTGACTACTATCCACAAAAAGAAGAAGTTCAAAAAGTAACTGTTAACCCAGTTAGAATAAATAAATTATTAGGTGTTAATGTGCCTATGGACCAATTTATAAATATATTAGAAAGCTTAGAATTTAAATGTAATTTAGTATCTTCTGAAGTTTTAGAGTTAGAAGTTCCAACATTTAGATTAGATATAACTGAAGATGCAGATATATTAGAAGAAATAGCTAGAATATATGGATATGATAATATACCAGCTGCTAACCTAGAAGGAAATGCTACTGCAGGTGTAAAAACTGATAAACAAAAATTCATAGATAATGTAAAAGCTAATTCTATAGCTTGTGGATTAAATGAAATATTAACATATTCGTTTGTAAGCCCAAGAGGTGTAGATAAGATAAATTTATGTGCAGATGATGAAAAGAGAAATTTTGTTAAAATAATGAACCCATTAGGTGAAGAAACTTCTGTAATGAGAACTACTTTAATACCTAATATGTTAGATGTTATATCAACAAATATATCTCACAAAGTAGAAGAAGTATCTGCATTTGAATGTGGAAATACATTTACACCGCAAGAAGGATTACCAGTAGAAAGTAAGAAATACTGTGTTGGAATGTATGGAAAAGAAGTAGACTTCTTTGTATTAAAAGGAGTTGTAGAATCTGTACTTAATAATGTAGGATTAAAAGGCTATGAAATAGAACCAGAAACTACAAATTTAACATTCCATCCAGGAAGATGTGCAAAAATAGTGTATAATAATATATATATAGGAACTTTTGGAGAATTACATCCAGATGTTATAGAAAACTACAACTTAGGTCAAAGAGTATATGTAGCTGAAATAGATATAGATACAGTATTTGAAAATATAACTTTAACTAAGTCATATAATCCATTACCTAAGTATCCATCTACATCTAGAGATATAGCATTAATAGTTAAAGATGAAGTATTTGTTAAGCAAATAGAAGATATAATAAAATCTAATGGTGAAGATTTAGTAGAAAGCTATAAGTTATTTGATGTTTATAAAGGTGCTCAAATAGAAAAAGGGCATAAGTCTATAGCATATTCTATAACATATAGAAGTAAAGATAAAACTTTAACTGATGAAGATGTAGCAAAAGTACATGAAAAGATATTAAGTGAGTTAAGTGAGAAATTAAACGCAAACTTAAGGTCAAACTAACTAACGTAGGGGGAATGTTAGTATGAAGCAAATTAATAAAGTTATAGTAACAATTAATGGATCAGAGTATCCAATGGTTGGAGAAAAATCAGAAA
The DNA here is from genome assembly GCA_904418825.1 of uncultured Romboutsia sp. Lineage (GTDB taxonomy): Bacteria > Bacillota > Clostridia > Peptostreptococcales > Peptostreptococcaceae > Romboutsia. The sequence continues at coordinate 29,297 of CAJFPU010000002.1, forward strand.
AACATATGTTAAAAGTAGCAAGATATGTTGATGAAGAGATGAAAAAAATAACTAGTGTAAATACAAAATTAAGTACTTCAGATGCTGCAATATTATCAGCGATAAATATAACAGATGTATTCTTTGAATGTTGTGAAGAAAATGAAGAACTAGTAAAAGAAAATGAAGAGCTTAACAAAAAAGTTGGAACTGGTGATGAAGAGATAAAGTTAGAAATGAAAAAATTAGAACTATCTTTACAAGGTAAAATTAAAGCTGAAGAAGATTTAAATACAAAGATAGAAGAATTAAATAAGTTAATTCAAGAGCAAAAAAGTAAAATTTCTGATTTAGAAAATAATATACAATCTAAGGAAAAAGAAATAGAAAACTTTAAGTCTCAAAATGATGAACTTAAAACTTTAGCAGAAAATGCTGAAGAAAGAGCTAAAATAGCAGAACAGTTATCTTCAAAGTTCCAAAATGATGCATATAGAGTACAATTAGAAAAAATAGAGATTGAAAATGAATTAAAATACTTTAAAGCAAATAGATAAAATAAATTAAGCCTTCAGGGTAACCTGAAGGTTTTAATTTTAAAGTTTAAGGATATTATATAAATAGGATAGATATTCCTTAAAGGAGGATAATATGAGAGACGTAGAATTATTAGCACCCGTGGGGTCTTTTGAGTCATTAAAAGCTGCCGTACAAAATGGAGCAAATGCAGTATATCTTGGAGGTAAAGATTTTGGAGCAAGAGCATCTGCAAATAATTTTGACAGAGATGAATTAAAAGAGGCTGTAAAATATGCTCATATAAGAGGTGTACAAGTATTTGTAACTACAAATACATTAAGAAAAGAAAATGAAATTGAAAATTTTTTAGAATATGTTAAATTTTTATATGACATAGATGTAGATGCAATAATACTTCAAGATATAGGTATGGCAAGACTTATAAAAAGAGAATTACCGGATTTTGAATTACATGCAAGTACTCAAATGGTTGCACATTCATTAGAAGATGTTAAGTATTTAGAGAGTGTAGGATTTGATAGAGTAGTTCTTGCTAGAGAGGTTACAGTAGAAGAAATTAAATATATATGCGACAACTGTAAAGCGGATATAGAAGTTTTTGTTCACGGAGCATTATGTGTATGTTACTCAGGTCAATGTTTAATGAGTTCTATGATAGGTAATAGATCAGGAAACAGAGGAAGATGTGCGCAACCTTGTAGACAAAGATATGAACTTGTTGATGTATATACAGGAGAAGTTGTAAATAGTAATGGAGACTATCTACTAAGCCCTAAAGATTTAAGTACAATAGAAGAAATTGATAAAATAATAGATGCAGGAGTATATTCTCTTAAAATAGAAGGTAGAATGAAAAGACCAGAGTATGTTGCAACTGTTATAGATGGATATAGAAAAACTATAGATGAATATTTAACTACAAATAAATTAAATGTTTCAGATGAAATAATAAGCGATTTATACACAATATTTAATAGAAAATTTACAAAAGGATTATTGCTAGGGGATGTAGGTAAGGATGTAATGAACTCACAACTTCCTAATAATCAAGGATTATATGTAGGTACAGTAGTAGATTATAATAAAAAAGCAAAAAGATTAAAAATAAAGCTTGCAAATACTCTTAAAAAAGGCGATGGTATAAACCTTGGTGGAGGTACTATAGGCAGAATAATAAAAAATGGAAATATAGAAACTATAGGATATAAAGGTGAAATTATTGAATTAGACTTTGTTGGAGAAGCCAGAAAAGGTCAAATAGTATTTAAAACATCAGATAGTGAATTAATGGATAGAGTTCAAGCCACATTCACACAAGATAAAGAATTTGTAAAAAATATAATTGATGCAAAAATTACTATAAAATTAGGTCAAAAACCAATACTTACTTTAATGGATAGAAATAAAAATAAAGCTACTGTAGAAGGTGACAAGATAGTTGAAGAAGCTATGAAAGTAGCTTTAAGCAAAGAAAAAGTAGATACTCAATTAAGAAAACTTGGAAATACACCTTACGAATTAGATAAATTAGAAATTGATTTAGATGATAATGTTAGTTTACCAGTAAGCTTATTAAATCAAATGAGAAGAGATTGCATTGAGCTTTTAGATAAAGAAAGAGTAATTATCAAAGATAGAAAATATAAAAATAAGAATGTAAAGTACAACCCTATACAATATAATAGAAATAAAAAACAAGAAATTTCTGTTAAAGTTAAGAATTTAGAACAATTAGAAAGTGCTTTAGAATGTGGTGTAGACAGAATATATTATGAAGATACTAACACAATAGATAAAGCTATGAGTTTAGCTTTAAAATACAATAAAAAAGTAATATACTCAGCACCTAGAATAATAAGAAATAAAGAGTATAATCAATTAGCAAAAGCTAATAATGCAGGTGTAGAATCTGTCCAAGTAGGAAACTATGGTTCAATAGATTATTTTAAAGATAAAGAATTGAACATAGATTATTACTTAAATGCATTTAATAGTGAAACTATAAACTATTATAAAGAAATAGGTGCAGATACTTTATGTATATCTCAAGAACTAAATCTAAATGAAATAAAAGAAACAATAAAGTATACTGATATAAATATAGAATCTGTAGTTTATGGATATACTCCACTTATGATAACAGAATACTGCCCTATGGGAGTAATTGTTCGTGATTGTAAAAAAGACAAAAGAGTTGCTAAATGTAAAGAGAGTATATATGCATTAAGAAATTCTAAAGGTGATGAATTTAGAGTTTCACAAGATATATTCTGTAGAAGTACAATATATAATTCAAATGTTACTTGTATGCTAGATAATTTATATGAACTTCATGAAATAGGAATAAATATACTTAGATTAGACTTTACTTTAGAAGATAAAGATACTGTTAAAGAGGTTATAGATGCCCATAAAGAAGTTTTAGCTAATGGTTATAAATTAGGAGTAAAAGCTACTAAACTTTATAATAAATTAGATTCAAAAGGCATAACATCAGGACATTATTATAAAGGTGTAGAATAATAATTTATGTTCTAGACCTATAATATGTTAAATTGACTATATTAATCAAATATGGTAATATTACAAAATAATAAAAGTTAAATAATGCTCTGGGTATAAGATTTATCCAGAGCATTAATAATTTAAAAATGAAGAAATTTAAAATCATTAGATATACTTATGAAATAGAAAGTATATTTTTTATTAAAATAAATTCTATAAACAATGAAAGAGAGACTTAAATATGAGCAAAAAAGCATTTATAGGTAGAAAATTAAAAGAAGCTAGAATGTATAGAGGGAAAACAATAGATGTATTAGCTAAAGAAACTAATATAAATAAAAAAGATATAATTGCATTTGAAGAAGAAAAGTATAAACCAACATTAGAAAATGAAATGAAATTATCAAATGCATTAGGATTTCCAAAAGAATTCTTTAAATATGCAGACAATATAAAAATGACTATAGATTCTACACATATAAGACCTGAATGCACAATACCTAAAGTAGAGCAAATAGCATTTAGAGAAAAATTAGTTATGACTCATAGGATATTAACTTTTTTAGAAGGATATATTCAATTCCCACAAATGAATATACCAACTGATTTAAATAAAAATGAAGATATAGAAGAGTTAGCAACTAAGGTAAGAAGATACTGGAATTTAGGTGATGGTATTATAGGTAATATGTTAACTTTACTTGAGATAAATGGAATAATAGTATCTGATGCTAATATAAACAAAAAAGGAGCCTTATCATTTAGTCAAAAACAAACTGTAAATGGAAATAGTAGATACTTTGTATCTTTAGGTAATGATAAAAAATCAGCATGTACAAGAAATTATGATTTAGCATATGAATTAGCATATATCGTAGCAACTGAGGCAAATATACAATCAAAGAAATTTTCTAAGGATGAATTTGCTTGTGCATTTTTAATGCCAAAAGAAACTTTTATAAAAGATTTAAAAATGGTAAATGATTTAGAAGATTATGTTGAGTTAAAAAAGAAATGGATAGTTCCAATATCAGCTATAATATTAAGAGCATATCAATTAGGTGAAATAAGTTACAAAAAATATATGTACTTAATGAATGAAATGGATAAAAGAGGATGGTTAAAGAAAGAGCCATTAGAAGAAAGTATAAAAGCTACAAGCCCTATATTATTAAAAAAATCTATTGATATGTTAATAGACAATAATATAATGAGTAAGGCTAGTTTAGTTTTAAATTTATCAAATTGGGGATTAAATCTTAATCAAGATGAAGTAGAAATTTTATTAGGATTTAAAGAAGGTAAATTAACTAAAGATATGAACAATAAAAAAGCAAAGGTGACAAAAGTTAATTTTAAATCTAAAAAAAGATAATTAAAGGATTAGATAAAAGTAGGAGTTTCTTATGAATAAAAAAATTATAAGAATAAGCTTGTTGTCTATAATGATATTCTCACTTATAGTTGGATGTAATAAAAGTAAATTCAATGATAATACTAATTCAAATAGTATAGATAAGAAAGAGATAAACCCTATATCAAAAAGCACAGTTATAAACATATTAAAGGCAGAATATGGAGAAAATATCTTAATTAATAATGATGATATAAAAATAATAGGAGATTTATATTTTGTAGATGTTTATGTTGAAGTAGAAGATAGTGATGATGAAGGTCATGAAACACATATCCATAGACAAAGTTTAGGAACTCAAAAGGTAGATAAGTATACAGGAGAGTTAATAATAGAATAAATATAAATTGTATAAAATAAAAATCTATCTACAAATATAATTTGTAGATAGATTTTTTAGCAACGGATGTATCCATACCGGTAGCAAGGATATATAGTTGGCGACATGAACAAAGCAAATTTTTATGTTTAACGAGAAACATATGTAAATTAATATTGGTTCATATCTTTTAATATAGCAACTAGATAATCCCAAGTACGCTTAGTAGAAGATATACTTAAATGTTCATTAGGTGTGTGAACTTCAAACATATCAGGTCCAAGAGATATAGCTTGTGCATGAGGCATTTTATCTAGCAATAATCCACATTCAAGACCAGCATGTATAGCCATTATAATAGGCTTCTTGCCAGTTAATTTTTCATAAGTTTCAACACATATTTTCTCTAATTTAGAACCTTTAGCATATTCCCAAGCTGGATAATCACTATCTAAATTTAATTTTCCACCTAAGGTATTAGCAAGTAAATTCATCTTATTAGTTATATCATCTTTTAATGTTTTTACAGAACTTCTAACAGCGCATTCGAATGTAACTGAGTTTTCAGTAGTATGAACAACACCTAAGTTTGTTGAACTTTCAACTAAACCTTCTATATCCATACTCATAGTTTGTATTCCGTTAGGTATTAAATTTAATAAAGAAATTACATTTGATTTTGTTTTTTCAGTGAATACTTTATCAATAGTAGTTTCAGAACATTCTATATTTATATTAGGGTCAGAAGTACTAAATTCGTGTTTAAATGTATTTGCTATTTCGTTTATACAGTTTTTAGCTTTATCCAAATCAGCTTTATCTATAACAATTATAGATTCACACTCACGAGGTATTGCATTGTTTTTAGAACCGCCTTGAATTTTAGCTAAGTCGTAATCAACATATAATAAATTTAAAAGTCTACCCATTAATATATTAGAATTGGCTCTTTGTTTTATTATATCCATTCCAGAGTGTCCACCAAGCAATCCTTTTATTTCAACTAATAAAGCCTGTTTAGTAGAATCAACATTAGTATATTCAGCATTTAGTTCAGATAATGCAGTAACTCCACCAGCACAACTGACTAGTAAATATCCTTCTTCTTCAGAGTCAAGATTTATTATATATTTACCTTTTAATAGAGATCCATCTAAATCCATGGCACCACTCATACCAGCTTCTTCATCAGTAGTTATTAATACTTCTAGAGAAGGGTGGTTTAGATCATTAGAGGCAAGCACAGCCATCCCCATAGCTACAGCTATACCATTGTCAGCACCTAGAGTAGTTCCAGTTGCATATATCATATCATTTTCAACTCTTAATTTTATAGGATCAGTAACAAAGTTATGGTCAGTATCTTTATTCTTTTCACAAACCATATCCATATGACCTTGAAGTATTACACCAGGACAGTTTTCGTATCCTTTTGTAGCAGGTTTTCTTATTATTATATTAAGAGCATCATCTTGTATAGTTTCAAGTCCTAAATCTTCACCAAATTTTTTTAGATAATCACTTATAGCTTTTTCATTTCCAGAACCACGAGGTATTTGAGAAATTTCTTCAAAATACTTAAAAACAAGCTCAGGTTGTAACCCCTTTAAAATATTTTCCATAAAAACAACTCCTTTTAGAATAAGTTAAAATAGATACTTTAAAAATAGTAAATAATATTTTTATATCACAAACAAAGTATCATTATGTATAATATAAAATAGCCATGTAAATAGTATAATACAAAATATGTAAAATACACATATTAAAATAGAAATTAAAAAATGAAAAATTTAAGGAGGATTTATGAACCAAAAATCGCTGAGAGTTTTAGAATTCAATAAAATAATTGAATTATTGAAAAGTAAAGCTTCATCTTCGTTAGGTTTAAAATATATAGAAGAGTTAGTTCCAAGTTCAGATTTTGAAGAAGTTAAGTACATGCAGCAAGAAACAAGTGAAACGCAATCAATACTTACTAAAAGAGGATACGTAGGCTTACAAGGTATACATGATATAGAAGATAAAGTAAAAAGAGCTAAAGTAGGAGCAAGTCTTGATCCAGGAAGTTTAATAATGATAGCAGATACTTTAAGAGCTGCTAGAACATTAAGAAATAGTCTATCTGGTAGTGATGAAGAAGATTTTAATTATCCAATAATACAATCTTTATCAAATGGATTATATGCATATAGAGAGATAGAAGATGCAATATATAATGCAATAATAAGTGAATTAGAAATATCAGATAATGCATCATCAACGCTTAGAGATATTAGAAGACGAATAGTTCAAAAGAATCAATCTATAAGATCTAAATTAAACTCTATAATATCATCAACTACATATCAAAAATATTTACAGGATGCAATAATATCAGTAAGAGGAGATAGATTTGTTGTTCCTGTAAAAGCTGAATATAGATCTCAAGTTGCAGGTATAGTTCATGATCAATCTTCATCAGGAGCAACCTTATTTATAGAGCCTATGAGTATAGTTGATATGAACAATGAACTTAGACAATTAAGACTTAATGAACAAGAAGAAATAGAAAGAATACTTCAAGAATTATCAGGTATGGTTGGTGAAGTAAGTGAAGATTTAATATCAAATCAAGAGATACTAGGTAGACTTGATTTTGCATTTGCAAAAGGGAAGTTATCAATGCAAATGAGAGGTGTAGAGCCTACATTAAATAAAGATAAGTTTATAAATATAAAAAATGGTAGACATCCATTATTAGATAAGAAAACTGTAGTGCCAAACAGTATATATTTGGGAAGAGACTTCCATACATTAGTTATAACAGGTCCAAATACAGGTGGTAAAACTGTAACAATAAAGACTGTTGGATTATTTGCTCTTATGACTCAAAGTGGACTTCATATATCTGCAGATTATGGAAGTAGCATGTGCGTATACGATAATGTATTTGCGGATATAGGTGATGAGCAAAGTATAGAACAAAGTTTATCAACATTCTCATCTCACATGACAAATATTGTATCTATATTAAAAGATGTGACTGAAAACTCTTTAGTTATATTTGACGAATTAGGTGCAGGTACAGACCCTATAGAAGGTGCAGCACTTGCTATAGCAATACTTGAAGATGTAGCTATGGCTGGAGCAAGATGTATAGCTACAACTCACTATACTGAAATAAAAAATTATGCACTTACTAAAAATGGTGTAGAAAATGCTGCAGTTGAGTTTGATTTAGATACATTAAGTCCTACTTATAAATTATTAATAGGTGTTCCAGGAAAATCAAATGCCTTTGAAATATCTAAAAAATTAGGACTTAATGATTATATAATAACTAGAGCTAAGGAATTTATAGATACTGATAATATAGAATTAGAAGATATATTACAAAGTGCAGAAAAAAATAGAATAAAAGCTGAAGAAGAAAAAATAAAAGCTGAGAAATTAAGAGAAAGTATTGAAAAATTAAAGATAGAATATGATGAGAAACTTGAAAAGTTTGCAAGTCAAAAAGAAAAAATGCTTGAGCAAGCAAGACAAGAAGCATTTAGAATTACTAGACAAGCAAAAGAAGAAGTAGATAATATAATAAAAGAATTAAGAAGATTAGAAGAAGAAAGAGCATCTAAAGAGAAAAATCAACAAATAGAAGCTCTTAGAAAAGAATTAACAAGTACTATGGGAAGTTTACAACCTACAGTTAAGAGTATGATAGTTCCTAAAGTTGCAAGTAAAGAAATAACTGATTTGAAGTCAGGAGAAGATGTAAGAGTAATAACTTTAAATCAAGAAGGTACTGTTATTTCTGTTGATAAGAATAAAAAAGAAGCTGTAGTACAAATTGGTATAATGAAAATGACACTACCGTTTAAATCATTGCAAAAGGTTAAAAAAGATGTTAAGAAAACTGTAACAAAATCAACTAGAAATATAATAAAATCTAAGTCAGGTAACGTAAAGAGTGAAGTAGATTTAAGAGGTATGAATTTAGAAGAAGCAATTATGGAAGTTGAAAAATATCTAGATGATGCATATGTTGCAGGTTTAGAAAATGTAACAATAATACATGGTATAGGTACGGGAGTGTTAAAATCAGGACTTCAAGATATATTAAGAAGAAACAGACATGTAAAATCTCAAAGAGCTGGTCAATATGGTGAAGGTGGAGCAGGAGTAACTATAGTTACATTAAAATAGATTAATACTAATAAGGTGATAGATGTGATACTGGTATCAGCATGTTTACTTGGAATAAATTGTAAATACAATGGTGATAATAATAAAAATGAAAAAGTAGAAGAATATCTTAAAGATAAACAATTTATAATGGTTTGCCCAGAACAATTAGGAGGACTATCAACACCACGTGATCCATCAGAGATTATAAGGCTAGATGGTAATGCTGTTATAGAAGGAAAAACCAGTGTAATTAACAATAAAAGACTAGATGTAACAGAGAAATTTAAACAAGGTGCTATGGAAACCTTAAAAATAGCCGATTTATATGAATGTAAAAAAGCGATACTAAAAGAAGGTAGTCCATCATGTGGATCTAGTTGTATATATGATGGAACTTTTACAGGTAAAAAAATACATGGAGTTGGAGTGACAACAGCCTTACTTAGACAAAATGGAATAGAAGTTATTAGTGAAAAGGATATAATGTGAATACATAATATAAATATATAATATAAATAGCGTCAAATACTTGAAAAAACTTAAAATTTGATTTACCATAAAATAATAATAATAAGAGAGGAGCAATATAATGCAAGACTTTAAAGTAGCAGTAGCAACATGCTTAAAAGAACATATAGAAGAATTGACTTTAGAAGAAATAACAGCACTTATAGAAGTGCCACCAAATAAAGAAATGGGAGATTTTGCATTTCCATGTTTTAAATTAGCAAAAGTTTTTAGAAAAGCACCAAATATGATAGCGGCTGAATTATCTGAAAAAATAGAACCTAAAGGTGTTATATCTAATGTTACACCATTAGGTGGATATATAAACTTTTTTGTTAATAAATCTCAATTAGCAGAAACAGTTATAAAAGATGTATTAACAAAGAAAGAAAAGTACGGTCATAGCGATTTAGGTAAGGATAAAACTATAGTAATAGATTTCTCATCTCCTAATATAGCAAAACCATTCCACATTGGTCATATAAGAACTACAGTTATAGGTAATGCCTTATACAAAATATATGATTCTCAAGGATATAATACAGTTAGAATAAACCACTTAGGAGATTATGGAACTCAATTTGGTAAGCTTATAGTAGCTTTCAAATTATGGGGAAATAAAGAAGCTGTAGAAGCTAATCCAATACCAGAATTATTAAAATTATACATACAATTCCACGATGAAGCTGAAAAGCATCCAGAAATGGAAGATGAAGCAAGAGCTTGGTTTACTAAGTTAGAAAATGGTGATGAAGAAGCTAAGGCATTATGGCAATGGTTCAGAGATGAAAGTTTAAAAGAATTTGCTAGAGTTTATAACTTATTAGATATAGAATTTGATTCATATAATGGAGAAAGTTTCTATTCAGATAAAATGGATAGAGTTATAGATATAATAAAAGATAAAGGATTACTTCAAGAATCTCAAGGAACTAATATAGTAGACTTAGAAGAATACAATATGCCACCGGCACTTATAACTAAGAATGATGGATCTACATTATATATGACAAGAGATTTAGCAGCAGCATTATACAGAAAAGAAAATTATGACTTTGAAAAATGTATATATGTAGTTGGTTCACAACAAAGCTTACACTTCCAACAATTATTTAAAGTTTTAGAACTTGTTGGATTTGAATGGGCTAAAGATATGGTACACGTTCCATTTGGTATGGTTGCATTAGAAGAAGGGACTATGTCTACAAGAAAAGGTAGAGTAGTGTTCTTAGAAGATGTTTTAAAACAAGCTATAGAAAAGACAAAAGAAACTATGCTTACTAAAAATCCAAATGCTTTAAATGTTGATGAAATAGCTAAGCAAGTTGGTGTTGGAGCAGTAGTATTCCAAGAATTATCTAACAGTAGAATAAAAGACTACACATTCTCATGGTCAAGAACATTAAGCTTTGAAGGAGAAACAGGTCCTTACGTTCAATATACTCATGCTAGATGTTGTGCAGTTTTAAGAAAAGCTGAAGAAGATGTTACAACAGATATTAATTATGAATTATTAAATGATGTAGATAGTGCGGAAGTTTTAAAAGTTATAGCATCATTTAATAAAACAATACTTAATTCTATGAGAAAAAATGAGCCACATATAATAACAAGATTTGTTCTAGATTTAGCACAAGCATTCAATAAATTCTACCATGATAACTCTATATTAGTAGAAGATGCTGAGTTAAGAAAAGCTAGACTTGCTTTAGTTGCAGCTACTAGACAAGCATTAGAAAATGGTCTTAAATTATTAGGAATGCAAGCACCAGAAAGAATGTAATTTATATAAGTGTACAGGGATGTCGAAAATCGATACTTTACATCTAAAAATGTAATATTGTATAATAATAAGTAAGTTAGTAGTATACACTCGTTTGTACACTACTATTCCCCTGTATAAACGACAGCTTGTAAGCTGTCTCTTTTTTTTGATTTGCATAGATTATAATATAGTATATTAAATTAATTACTTGATAAAAATAATAATTATAAAATATTACAAGGAAATTTATACTTATGAAAGATAATTTAATAAAAAAAGCATATATATCTGCATTTGATATAGATGATAAGAATTTAAAAGACTTAATAGTGATCAATACAAAATGTTTAGTAGATGACAAGGTCCAAAGAAGTGTATATATAGATAATAAGAGATTGAAAGATGAATTAATATATTATAAGTTTTATGGAGGAATACCTAATTATAATAATATACTTAATATTTTATTACCTGTGATAGTATCTAATACAAATATTAAGAAAAGTGAAAATGAGGTAATTGAATTAATTCAGAGATATGTTAAATATTTAAAAAAAGAAGAATATTTATTTGAATATATATTAGCATCTATTTTATACAATTCAATTATTCATAATATAATAGAAGATAGAAATATAGATTATAAAGATTTGCTTCAAAAAATAAAGGAACAAATTATAGGATTTACTATTTCACTAGATAAATCAAATACTATAAAGTTTCAAATGGCAAGAATAAATGCTATACAGCAAATAGATAAGTATATAGAATTAAAAGTACAAGATTATGACGATGAGAAAATTTTAGGCAGTTTATTAAATATATTATATGATATATATATTGAAGATAGAGAAGTTAAAGATTTTGGAAGTAAGAGTATAAAAAAATCTATACTATCTATATTAGGAGATGATGAAAATCACAATATAGACAATATAGATTTTATTTTATCGATGTCAGAATACATAGTTAAATTAAGACAGTATAAAATTAATAAAAAAGTATACGATAAAAATTCAGACCCTAGATACTTAATAAATCTTAATGAAGGTGATGTATATAATGATCCTATATTCAATCAGATAAAAATTATATCTAAGAATTTTAATAATAATATACTAAATATAAATATTAAATCTAAATCTGGCTTATATGTATTGAAATTTAAAAAGGCTTAGAATTTACTTATTTGATTCTAAGTAGTTTATAAAGTCTTCTTCTGTTGTTTCAGTTAAAAAACAGATTTCTTTTACTATATTATTTCTAAGATCGATAAAATCTTCAAGACCTGTATTTTCATTAGTGTATTCTAATGCTTTTAAAATAAGTAATAAGTCTCTCTTTGATAAAGCGTTGATAGATACTTGGTCAATTAATTCCATAAAAAACTCCTTTTCTAACTTATATAATTATAATACTAATATTCTACAAAATATATGTAAAAACCTTCTATTAAAAAATATTTAGATAATGTTTTACACATATTATTTTAACCTAAAAATAGCATAAAAATATACAATAATATTAATAAAGAGGTGAAATAATTGAAAATTTTATTAACAACATTAAATTCTAAGTTTATACATACCAATTTAGCTATAAGATATCTTAAAGAATTTGTAAAAGATTTAATAAAAGTAGATATAAGAGAGTATACAATAAATAATGACTTAGATTACATATTAAAGGATATATACAAAAATGACTATGATATGATATTATTTTCTACATATATATGGAATGTAGGAGATATAGTTAAACTTTGTGAAAATATAAAAAAGATAAAACCGAGTACTATTATAGCACTAGGTGGACCGGAAGTAACTTATGATAGCGAAAACTCTATGGGAAAATACCCATTTGTAGATTACATATTATATGGTGAAGGGGAATTAGTATTTAGAGACTTAGTTATGTATCTTCAAGGTGATAAAAATATAGAAGATGTAGAAGGGATAGTATATAGAAAAGATAGTCAAATAATAGTAAATAGACCTAAAGAATTATTACAAAACTTAGATGAAATACCAAGTCCTTATGAAAACTTAGATCCTAAAGAATATGAAAATAGAATTGTTTATTATGAAACATCAAGAGGATGTCCTTTTAATTGCCAATATTGCTTATCATCGACACTTAAAGGATTAAGATATTTTAGTATAGATAGAGTAAAAAAAGATCTAAAAGCTTTGATAGATGCAAGAGTATCACAAATAAAATTTATAGATAGAACGTTTAATGCAAACAAGAAGTTTGCAAAAGAGATAATGAACTTCCTTATGGAAAATGATAATGATTATACTACATATCACTTTGAGGTAACGGCACATTTATTAGATGATGATATGTTAGAATTTTTATCTAACTGTAAAGAGGGATTATTCCAATTTGAAATAGGTGTACAAACTACTAATCAAAAAGTACTAGATGCTGTTGGAAGAAGAGATGATTTTAGTAAATTATCTAAAGTAGTTAAGAAGATAGCATCATATAGAAATATCCATCAACACCTAGATTTAATAGCAGGACTTCCTTATGAAGACTATGCTAGCTTTGAAAAATCATTTAATGATGTATTTAATTTAGGTATAGAACATTTACAGTTAGGATTTTTAAAGATGATAAAAGGAACTGGAGTAAGAAAAACTGCAGATGAACATGGATATAAATATAAAGATTATCCTCCATATGAAGTTTTATATAATAATTATATTTCCTACTCTCAGATTTTAAAATTAAAAGATATAGAAGAAATTCTAGAAAAATACTATAATTCTAAGAACTTTGTATTGTCTATGAAATATATAATATTCAATTATTATAAAGAAAGTCCGTTTAAATTCTTTGAAGAATTTGCAACTTATTTTGATGAAAATGGATATTTTGATGTTGCTCAAGGTAAAAATCAACTTTATAAAATATTATTAGACTTCTATAATACTGTAATAAATAAAGATAATGAATTATTTAATGATATATTAAAATATGACTATATATCATTAGGAAAGACATCAAATTTACCACAATTCTTTAATAAATTTGATGTAGAAGATTTTAAAAATAGATGTCACGTATTTTTACAAGATGAAAATAATGTATCAAAGTATTTACCAGATTTTTATGATAAACCTGCAAAACATATTATAAAATATGTTCACTTTGAGCCTTTTAAATTTGATATACTAGAACTTAAAAAAGATATATATAAAGATATAGATAAAGAAGATAATATAATAATGTTTGTATATGATGATAAAAAAATATTTGAAAAATCAAAGTCTTATAGAGTTATTATCTAGGAGGTTAGTATGAAATTTAAAATAGAAAAACATATATTAAAAAAAGCTGAAGAGCTATCTTTTATAACTATAAAACATGATAGTGAATTCAAAGTAGAAGGATATAATATTCCAAGTGAAGGATTACAAGTACCTATAAAAAATGAAGTATTAGTAAAAGGTATAAAGGAAAAAACAGCACAAGATAATATAAATGCAATGTCTATTGCTGATGCAATGATATACATAATAGGTATAGATAGTCAGTTTAGATACAATGAAGAATATAAAAAGTTCTTAAATGCATTTAAAAATAAAGTAAACTTAGATTTAAACGCATATATGGGATATATGTCTAGAAAATATTTTGATATTGGAGAATATACGGATTCTTTAATATACTTAAAAGCACTTATAACTATGAATAATGATGATATAAATGGATTATATCACTATGCTATAGTATGTCAGGAAGTTGCTAAGAAGTATCAAAAAGATAATGATGATAAGGCTATGAATGATTTCTTATTAGAAGCATTAAATAAATTAGAAATGGTAATAGACTTAGATCCAGAATTTGCATTAGGATATTATCACCTAGGGTATCATTATTATAATCAAGGTCAATATGTAAAAGCTAAAGTAATATGGGAAGAAGCATTAAAGTTAGGATTAGATGAAGATATAGTATCTGAAGTACAAGAAAATATAGGGAAAATGGATTTTAAAGTTCAATATGAAGAAGGCTATAATCTAGTATTCCAAGGAAGATGTGAAGAAGGATTAGAAAAATTATTACCTTTAGAAGAAGATCACTCTGATTGGTGGAATTTATTATTTATGATTGGTCTAGCTTATAAAAATATGAATGAGATTGAGACTGCTAAAAAATATTTTGAAAAAATATTAGTAATAAAACCTCATCAAGTTGATACTATGGTTGAACTTGGTCTTTGCGAAGCTAGTACTTTTAATATGGAGAAGGCTATAGAATATTTTGAAACTGCTGCTAAAATAAAAGAAGATCCAGAAATTTTATGTAATTTAGGAATGGCATACTTAAATAATGGAGATTTAGATGATGCTATCTATTATATAGAGAGAGCATATGAGTTAGATCCACAAGATGAGATTACTATAGCATGCTTAAGAGAGTTAGATAAATATAGGTAAAAATATATAAACTTTAAAACTTCTATTGGTTAATAGAAGTTTTTTTGTATAATTATAATATAAAGATACAATACAGATATTTAAAAGTAATAAATAAAATATTTATAGTAAATTAATTTATAAATGATAGTATCTAATTTATTATAATTCTACTTATATAATTATACAGAAATAATATATATACTAATTTTTTTAAAGTTAAACTACTATAAAATAGAAAATTAATGATAAGTATGAAATATTTATCAGTTTTCAAATATAATATTTGACATATATCATACAAATTTAAATATGTTGATAAAAATATTCGATTTCATGTAGCGCATTTATAAAAAATGATATAATATAAGAATAGAGATAACGAGGAAAGAAAGACTAGAAAAATAAATCTTTATTTTGTGTTTTTTAGGGAATATATAATTAAAAAGATTTTGTCATAATCTTATATTAAATTAAATATTTGCTATAGATAACAAAATTAGATACAAAGAAGATAGAAAATTTATAGTGTTAAATCTATATGTGTTATATATTAAAATTAAAATATCATAAATTCTGATAAAAATAATAAGTCTCCGTATGACACTATAAAAAATAATCCAATGGATTTTATTATGTACTGTAATTAAAATATCAGAATGCAATAACTATTTATAAATTATATTGGAGGATGAGAATTATGGGATTCAAATCAGATATTGAAATAGCTCAAGAAGCTAAACCACAAGATATAAGAAAAATAGCTAAAAAATTAGGTTTAGGAGAAGATGATATAGAATTATACGGTAAGTATAAAGCTAAAGTAGACTATAATTTATTAAAAAGAAGCAATGGCGGTAAAAAGGCAAAATTAATATTAACTACAGCTATAAATCCAACTCCAGCAGGAGAAGGAAAAACTACAACAACTATAGGAGTTGCAGATGGATTAGCTAAATTGGGTAAAAATGCATTAGTTGCATTAAGAGAACCTTCTTTAGGACCTGTATTTGGTATTAAAGGTGGAGCAGCAGGTGGAGGATATGCACAAGTTGTTCCAATGGAAGATATAAATTTACACTTTACAGGAGATTTTCATGCTATAGGAGCTGCAAATAATTTATTAGCTGCTATGTTAGATAATCATATTCATCAAGGTAATGAGTTAGAAATAGACTCTAGAAGTATAACTTGGAGAAGATGTGTGGATATGAATGATAGGCAGTTAAGAAATATTGTTGATGGACTAGGTTCAAGAGTAGATGGTGTAGCTAGAGAAGATGGGTTTGATATAACAGTTGCTTCAGAAGTAATGGCTGCTTTCTGTTTAGCAAGTGATATAGCTGATTTAAAGGCGAGATTAGGAAGAATAATAGTAGCATATAACTTCAAAGGGGAACCGATAACTGCTGAGCAATTAAAAGCTAATGGAGCTATGGCAGCATTGCTAAAAGATGCATTAAAGCCAAATTTAGTTCAAACATTAGAAGGAACACCTGCATTTGTTCATGGAGGACCATTTGCAAATATTGCTCATGGATGCAACTCTGTTATAGCTACAAGAATGGCTATGCATTTTGCTGATTATGTAGTAACTGAAGGAGGATTTGGTGCTGATTTAGGTGCTGAAAAATTTATTGATATAAAATGTAGAATGGCTAATTTAAAGCCTGATGCAGTTATAATAGTTGCTACAGTAAGAGCGCTAAAATACAATGGTGGAGTACCAAAAGATCAATTAGAAAATGAAAACTTAGAAGCATTAGAAGCAGGTCTTCCAAATTTATTAAAGCATCTTGAAAACATAACTCAAGTATTTAAGTTACCAGCAGTAGTAGCTATAAATAAATTTCAAACTGATACAGAAGCAGAAATTAATTTAATAAAAGAAAAATGTAAAGAACTAGGTGTTAACGTTGCTTTATCTCAAGTATGGGAAAAAGGTGGACAAGGTGGAATTGAACTTGCCAAAGAAGTTATAAGATTAGCTAATGAGCCAAATGAATTTGAATTTTGCTATGAAGATGAATTAACTATAGAAGAAAAAATAAATGCTATAGCTACTAAGATATATGGAGCTGATGGTGTAGATTTTACTCCACAAGCAAAAAAAGAATTAGAAAAATTAGAAAAATTAGGATTCTCACATATGCCAATATGTATGGCAAAGACGCAATATTCTTTAACGGATGATCAAACTAAATTAGGTAGACCGACAGGATTTAGAATAACAGTTAGACAATTAACAGTTTCAGCAGGTGCTGGATTTATAGTTGCTTTAACTGGTTCGATATTGAAGATGCCAGGTCTTCCAAAAGTTCCAGCAGCTGAAAGGATAGATGTTAATGAAAATGGAGTAATATCTGGATTATTTTAATAAATAATAATTTAGAATATGAAAATTTTTATATTTATGTATTATTTACGAATACTAATATTATATGATTAGTTAAATTTTTACTATAAATTGAAATTAAATAACACTAATTATTAATACCTATACTAAAAAGAAGATAAAAGAAAAATTTTATTATTCTTAATACAATCTTATTATATATATAAATTATAATATAGCTTAAGAAATAAAAAATAACTTATTGATATTATATATAATAATATGGTATATTATTTTAATATGACAACTAAAAAATATTATAGATGCTTACAACGTAAGTTAAAAGGGAAAAAGGTTAAAATCCTTTGCAGCACCCGCTACTGTAATGTGGACGAAAGTTTCAAACCACTGTGAATATTCATGGGAAGGGAAATTAGTAGGATGAAGCTAAGCCAGGATACCTGCCTATAGTATATAGAAATTCTTCGGGGATGGGGAATGTTCTTATTTATAATATATAGTAAAGTTGTATTATTATATATGTTTGTATAAGCTCATCATATCCTGATGGGCTTTTAATATGCCTTTAAGCAAATCATTGAATAAACAAAAACTTATCTTTAAAAATACTTTAGTTGATATACTAAAGCATTTTTACTATTAAGAAGATTATATTATTTAAATACTTGTTAGTAAGTTTGAAAATATATTTATATCAATTCATTTGATTTGAGCGTAAAAATATTTTTAGCAACGGATGAAGTCGTTATCGACATAAGTAAAGCGAAATTTTTACTTTTGGTTTAAAATAATAATTTAAAGTAAGTTTGTTATATGTTAGATTCTATATATAATATACCTATCCCTGCATGTGATTTTATAATAACTCATTTCAGTAAATATTTTGAATAAAAATATTAGTATTGTGTAAAACCTGCAAACTCTAATTTTTATTTAATATTGTTCTTTGTAAAATAAATTACTTTATAAAAAAATAGTTTTATCTAATTGAATAAATACAATTTTATTAAAATGTACAATTAAGCTAGACATGACTGAACTGAAATAAAATTATATAATTCTATATTAATATTAATAATAAATGGAGGAACTTAAATGGTAAATTTAAAAAGAAGTATATCGATAGTGTTAAGCACAATTTTAATTTTAGGACTTACAGCTTGTGATGGAAAAACAACAGATAAAGAAGCAGAGGACGTTATAAAGGAAAGTTCAAATTCACATTATCCTGTAACTATAACTACATATAATTATGAAAAAGAGCCAGTTGAAATAACTTTTGAAAAAGAGCCAGAAAATGTAGTAGCAGTATATCAGAATTCGATAGAAACTATGTTAGCATTAGGTTTAGAAGATAAAATAAAATTAGCAGCTGGTTTAGATCATGATGTTAAAGATGAATATAAAGAAGCTTTTAGCAAGGTAAACTACTCAAAGGAGTTTACACCAGATAAAGAAACTGTAATAATGTCTCAACCAGATTTCATATTATCATGGTATTCGTTATTTGAAGATAAAAATTTAGGAGATGTTGATTATTGGCATGAAAATGGAATAAATACATATATGTCTCTAAATAGTGGTGCGGCATCAGATAGAACAGTAGATAATGAAATAACAGATATATTAAACTTAGGAAAAATATTTAATGTTGAAGAAAAGGCTCAAGCTTTAGTTGATGAGATAAACAATGGTATAGATAGTGTAGTAAGTAAGGTAAACAATCAGGACAAGCAAACTACATTAATAATTGAGTATATGGATGGTCAAATATATACTTATGGAGCAAAAACACTAGGTGGAGATATGATATCTAAATTAGGTGGAGAATTATTAAATCCTGAAGGTGGAAATATAACTGAAGAAGATTTAATAAAATTAAATCCAGACTCTATATTTGTAGTATATATGGATAGGAGCGATGAAACAGTAGCTCAAAGTGAAGTAGATAAAGTATTAAAAAATCCAGCGCTTGCTAGTTTAGATGCTGTTAAAAATAAAAGAGTAAATTCTATAGCACTAGGAGAAATGTATTGTAGTGGAATAAGAACTATAGATGGTATAAATACATTTGCAAATGGATTGTATCCACAATTAAGTAAGTAGGAGATATTTATGCAAATACAACTAAACACATTAAAAAAAAAGCTTAATATATTTAAAGAGACACCTATTTATATAGGTGTTTCTGTTGTATTATTAATATTACTAATTTTATCTATTGGATTTGCAGTTACACTAGGATCAGTAGATATAAGTATAAAAGAAGTATACGAAATTATTTTTAACAAATTACTTGCATTGATTGGCAATGATACAATAAAAAGTGGACCTGTTCACGATGTAGTTTGGCTTATAAGATTACCAAGAATAATATTAGCACTATGTGTAGGGATGGGATTATCAGTTGTAGGTATTATAATGCAGGCGATAGTAAAAAATCCATTAGCAGATCCTTATATATTAGGAATATCATCAGGCGCATCCTTAGGAGCAACTATGGCAATAATGCTTGGCGTAGGATCTATATTTGGAAGTAATTCTATAGGTATAGCAGGATTTTTAGGGGCATTTATAGTATCTATGTTAGTGCTAATTATAGCTAATATAGGAGGTAGGGCAAATTCTGTAAAGCTTCTACTTGGGGGTATGGCTTTAAGTTCTATATGTAGTGCATTTTCAAGCTTTATAGTATACTTTGCTAATGATGCTCAAGGAATGCAAAAGATAACTTTTTGGTTGATGGGAAGTGTATCAGGAGCAAAATGGGAAGATATAATATTTATATTACCTATGATACTATTAGGAATTGTATTTTTTATGACTCAATATAGAGTATTAAATTTAATGCTATTAGGAGATGATGTAGCAGTAACTTTAGGAACTGATTTACATAAATATCGACATATTTATTTAATAATAACATCTTTAATGATAGGTATGCTTGTATATTCATCTGGTATGATTGGATTTGTAGGGCTAATTATACCCCATATAGTTAGAATGATATTTGGTACAGATCATAAAAAAATAATACCAATAGCATCTATTCTTGGAGGTATATTTGTAATATGGGCAGATGTTTTATCAAGAACTTTAATAGAAGGAACCGAAATACCTATTGGAATATTGATTTCTATGATAGGGGCGCCTTGCTTTATATGGTTAATGATAAAAAATACCTATGGTTTTGGAGGTAAAAACTAATGCATATAAAAACAGAAGATATTAAAGTAAAAATAGGTAAAAAAGATATACTAAAAGGTATAAATATAGATGTTAAAGATAAAGAATTTATAGGTATAATAGGTCCAAATGGAAGTGGAAAATCTACATTTCTAAAATGTTTATATAGAAATTTAAAACCAACAAGTGGAGTAATAAAATTAGATGATATTGATTTATCTAATATTACAGTAAAAGAAAGTGCGAAAAAAATAGCTGTTGTTGCTCAGCATAATTACTATAATTTTGATTTTAGTGTGCTAGATATAGTATTAATGGGCAGATCTCCTCATAAAAAGATAATGGAAAGAGACTCTAAAGATGATTATGAAATTGTAGAAAATGTTCTTAGAAAAGTAGATATGATAGAGTACAAAGATAGAAACTTTAGTTCACTATCAGGAGGAGAACAACAACGTATTATACTTGCTAGAGCATTAGCTCAAGATACTGAATGTTTAATACTTGATGAACCTACAAATCATTTAGATATAAAATATCAATTACAATTAATGAATATATTAAAGAGTTTAGAAATAGAAGTAATTGCTGCTATTCATGATTTAAATATAGCTCTTATGTATTGTGATAAGATTTATGTTTTAAAAGATGGAAATATAATAGCATATGGAAATCCTAATGAGATTTTAACTAGAGAATTAATAAAAGAAGTATATGAAGTAGATTCTATAATTAATAAAGATAAAAAAGGAAATATTTTAAGTATATCTTATAAATCATATATAAAATAGAGTACAATATTCTTTCTTTATATAAACATAGTAAAATTTTTCAAAAAATTTATATAAACTATTGACTGGATTATCATTAACTTATATAATTAAAGTATAAGTTAAATAAGGAGAAGTACTCAAGTGGCTAAAGAGGAACCCCTGCTAAGGGTTTAGGCTGGGTTATACTGGTGCGAGGGTTCGAATCCCTCCTTCTCCGCCAGTTAAAAGACTATGAATCTCATAGTCTTTTTTTATTTATAAATTAATAAAAATTTTATATACAATAGATATAATGTATGAAATAAAGTACTATTATAAAATATTTAACTTATTTTTTAATATCTTTTATTTTGAAGAGTATATCTAAGTAATAAATATCTTCATAATTATGAAGAAGTATTTTTTCTTTTAAATCTATATCTTGATTATTAGAATAATTTTTATATAAATTAATACTTTATTTTACGGAAATAGTATCTTCTCTATAAATACCAAGGTATTTTTCTATAGTTTTTAGTTTACAATCAGATAGAGAGATTTTTCCTTAAAAGGTTTTATAAGTTTAAGGATATCAATATCATTGTTTTTAGACAGCGAAAAATCAATATTATGCTTTTTTAGCCGATTATTTAAGAATGGAATATCAAAATTTGATCCATTAAAAGTAATGTGATTTTGATAATTTTTTATACAATTGATAAAAGCAAGTAGAAGTTCTTTTTCATCATTTTCTGTATTAGCAAAAAATTGCTTAATAATAGTTTTATTATTTTTATTAAAAAGGATTCCTATCAAAATAACTTTACAATAATTTGAGTTAAGACCTGTGGTTTCTATATCAAATACTAAATGATTAGGAGGAATATCTATTAATTCATCTAAAGTTTTAGTTATTACTTCCATAAAATTTCTCCTTTATCCAATTATATATTATAATAATTATTAGGTTAATCTAAAATGCGTAATAATAGTATAAATGAAATAAATAATACTTCAAGGTAGGTAGTAAATGATAAGTATAGATAAATTAAATGAAAATCAATTAAAGGCCGTAGAACATGTAGATGGACCTTGTATGGTACTTGCAGGACCAGGTTCAGGAAAGACTAGAGTTATAACATATAGAATAGCAAATATGGTTGTAAACAAAGATATAAAGCCTACGAGCATACTTGCAATAAGTTTTACAAAAGCATCATCGATGGAAATGAAAAATAGAGCATTAGCTTTAAGTAATGATTTTAGAATGAATAAGGTTACATATGGAACATTTCATTCTGTATTTTTTAGAATATTAAGATATTTTGAAAATTATAATATAGAAAGTATCTTGGATGAAAAAACAAAGAGGATTGGGCTAAAAAATATATTAAAAGGGTTGAATATAGAAAATGCAGATGATGATGAAACTATTGGACAAGTTATAAATGAAATTTCATATGTGAAAAATGAATTGATGGATAAAAGAGATTTTAAATCAGAGGTATTGACTAGTGATGAGTTTATAAAGGTATATAATTACTATGAAGAATATAAAGAGCAAATTAATAAGATAGATTTTGATGATATGTTAATCAAGACATATGAATTATTAAAAAATAATAAATCGGCTTTAGATAGAGTTAGAAGTGCATATAGATATATTCTTGTAGATGAGTTTCAAGATATAAATAAGGTTCAATTTGAAGCATTGAAATTAATAGCAAATCCAAATAATAATATATTTGTAGTAGGAGATGAAGATCAAAGTATATATGGATTTAGAGGATCTAGACCAGACTTTTTATTAGAATTTGAAGAATATTTTTTAAATACTAATAAAGTATTATTGGATATTAATTATAGGTCTAAAGGTGAGATAATAGATATAGCTAATAGATTAATAGAGAAAAATGAAAATAGATATGAGAAAGTTATAAAATGTGGCCAAGGTAACGGAGCAAATGTAAATTATATTTCGCCTGAGGATTCAGAGGAAGAAGCAGTATATATAGCAAAAGATATAAAAAATAAGGTTCAAGAAGATTATACAGAGTATACTGATTTTGCTGTAATATATAGAACTAACATACAATCAAGAGCGTTAGTTGATGTATTTATGGATATGAGAATACCGTTTGTAGTTAAGGATTCAATAGTTACAATATATGATCATTGGGCAGCTCAAGATATACTTTCGTATTTAAAGATAGGTGTTAATCCAAATTCTAATAAAGATTGGATCAGAATTATAAATAAACCTTTTAGATATATATCTAAAGATAATTTAAATTTAATAAAGGATGAACCTGATTTTATAAATGCTTTGATAAATAAATGTGATTTACATCCAAAGCAAGTTAAAACTATAAATGATTTAGATATAGATATAAGTTATGTAAAGGGGCTTAATCCTAAAAATGCAATATCTTATATAAGAACAACTTTAGATTATGATAGATATATTTTGGATTATTGTACTAATAGAAAAATAAAGACTAATGGGCTTATTGAAATATTAAATGAACTTGAAAGTTCAGCTACTAACTTTAAAACTATACAAGAATACTTAGATCATATAGAAAGAGTAAAATCTGAGATAGTAGATAATAAAAATAACAAGGAAACAGATGGTGTTATTTTTACAACTATGCATAGTGCAAAAGGATTAGAGTTTAAAAATGTTTATATAATAGGTGCTAATGAAGGTACAATACCACATGAAAAATCTTATGAAATAGATGATGAAGAAAAGAAAAATGATCAAATTGAAGAAGAAAGAAGACTTATGTATGTAGCAATAACAAGGGCTGAAGAGAATATATGTATAAGTTCTCCGATTAATAAGTATGGCAAAAGGGTTTCAAAATCAAGATTTGTGGAAGATATAAAGGCTCCAACTAAAAAAGAAATGGATAGTATAACTATAGGAGATAAAATATATCATAAAAAATTTAAAGAAGGTATTATAGTAGAAAAGAATGGTGATTCTATAAAAATTAGATTTAAAGATGTAGATAGAGTGTTAAATTCAAAAGTATGTTTAACAAAAAGAATAATATGGAAAATATAGAGAAATTATAGAGTATAATTTATGAAAAATATAGTTATCAAGGGGGACTATAAAAATTACTATTTATCTATGCATAAAGATATAGATAAATTAATATTAGAAGGAATAAATGATAATATTGAAATTTCTAAGAATATAATATGTGATTATAATATAAAATATATAGATTTTAAAAGAGATATAATAGATATAGTTGTAAGAATTATTATAGGAGTTTTTCTTATTGGACCAATGGGGGTATTATCAGGATTTATAGCTAATAAAAATTTTATATCATATAGATTAATTTCTATAGAGTTTAAGAATGGAAATAAATCTTTAGTTAAAATTGATAATAGAACATTTAAATATTTTGTACAAAAAGTATATTAAAATAATAAACCTCTCTATTTTTAAATATTAGAGAGGTTTTATAATTAATAATATATCCCTTTTTCAAAAAAATCTTTTATTTCATCCAAATTATTAGTCTTTCCAAGTGCTAACATAAGTTTTATTCTAGCTTTTTGACCTGGAAGTTCTCCACCAAATATACATCCGATATTTCTTAAATCTCTACCAGAACCTAAATAACCATAGCTATCGAAAACTCTACCTGAATGACATCTAGAAACTATAACAACAGGTATATCTTTTTCTCTAGCGTATTTTATACCATCATACATTTTAGGAGGTACATTACCTCTACCCATTGCTTCAATTACAATTCCTTTATAACCACTATCAGCTGCAAATTTAATAAAATCTTCATTCATTCCAATTCCAGATTTTATTAAAGCAACCTTTGATTCAACTATATCAGTATCTATTATAGTTCTAGCTTCTGTATTTTTAAATATTACCAACTCATTACAATCAATTATACCTATTGGACCTTTACTTAATGATTTAAACGTATTTAAAGCTAAAGTATCAGTTTTAGTTGCTTCAGAAGCTAATAAAACTTCATTATTTAAAACTATAAAAACACCTTTACCAATAGCTTTATCTGATATAGCTGTACAAACTGCAGCAGATAAATTGCTAGGGCCATCATATCCAAGTTCAGAGCTACTTCTCATAGCACCTGTAACTATAACTGGTTTTTGACTAGATATAGTTAAATCTAAGAAATAAGCAGTTTCTTCTAAACTATCAGTACCATGAGTTATAACAGCACCACAGATATCTTCTCTTTCTAGTAAATTATTAATATAATGTTTTAATTCTATTAATTTTTCTGGTGTCATATGAGGTCCAGGTATTTCTGAAAAATTAAATACTTCAATAGCTGCAACTTTATCTATATTTGTAACCATTGACATTATTTGTTCTCCTGATAGAGTAGGAATAGCTGCTCCAATGTTTTCATCTACTGTCATAGAAATAGTACCACCAGTAAATATTATAGCTACTTTTTTCTTGTTCATTATAATATCACCCACCTTTTTATATTAAAAACAGGTAAAACTGTTTTAGATTTTGTCGTATAAACACATTTATAATGTATATTTATATAAATTATATCAAAAAAAAACTATATAAGTCTATAATTAAAAAAATATAAAAAAAGAGCTTGGGGAAGCTCTTTTTCGCTAAATTGACTTCCGTTGTCAACTTAACAATAATGGATATAAAGTCTATCCGTTCAAAAGGGGTATTGGGAATAGAGATTTTAATTAAGGTTATCAGGGGGATAACCATGTATTAATAATAACAAAGTTCGACATTAAAATCAATAGTTTTTCAAAAAAATATAAAAAATTTAAAAATACAAAATAAAAAACCTACTTCGAATCCGATCGTGAAGTAGGCTATAAATGAATATAAATTATTCATTTAAAGGGGTATTGGGAATAGAGATTTTACTAAGGTTATCAGGGGGATAACCATGTATTAATAATAACAAAGTTCGACACCAAAATCAATAGTTTTTTACAAAAACATCAAAAATATTACATTTTATATAGTATAAATATTTTTTTTACGTAGTGAAAAATTTAATTTATACTATTACGTTATTATATGTTAAAAAATAAAAAATTTAATGATATAATAAATAGATACGATTTTATAAATAATAGTTATTGAAATTGAAATTTTAATATTTTTGATAATTAATAGATTAAGTTGGTAAAAATAAAATAAATAATAAAATCTATATAATAGAGAAAGTTGGTGCAATGTATGGATATATATTTAGATAACAGTGCTACAACGAAGCCATATAAAGAAGTTATAGATAAAATGGTTTATGCACTTAGCACAGACTATGCTAATCCATCTTCTTTACATAGAAAAGGTATAGAAGTTGAAAAGAATATAAAAAATATAAGACAAAATATAGCTAGAACTCTAGGTGCAAAAGATAAAGAAATATATTTTACATCTGGAGGAACAGAATCTAATAACACTATAATAAGAAGCGTTGTTTCTTTAAATAAGAAAAGAAAGAATCATATAATATCTACTACGATAGAGCATCCATCAGTATTAAATACTTTAAAGGATTTAGAATCTGAAGGGTGTGAAGTTACATATTTAGAAGTTGATAAAGAAGGAAGAATAGATATAGAAGAGTTCAAAAATGCATTAAAACCTACAACTTGTCTTGTTACAATAATGCATGTTAACAATGAAGTTGGAAGTATACAACCAATACAAGAAATAGGTAAGCATCTTAAAACATTAAAAGATAAAGTATATTTACATGTAGATGCTGTTCAATCTTATACTAAGATAAATTTTAAACCATCAAAATATAATATAGACTTTATGAGTGTAAGTGGTCATAAATTCCATGGTCCAAAAGGAATAGGATTTATGTATATTAAGGAAAATAACAGAATAAAGCCTATTTTAACTGGTGGAGGACAAGAAATAGGAATAAGATCAGGAACAGAAAATACACCAGGTATATATGGCTTAGGAGAAGCTATAAGAATAATAAATGAAGAATTAGATGCTAAAATAGAAAATATGAAAAATCTAAGAGATTTATTAAAAAAAGAAATAACTGAAAACATAGAAGATATAAAGTTGAACTCTCCAGAAGATGGAGTTTGCCATATATTAAATGTTACTTTTTATGGAATAAAAGGAGAGGTGTTACTTCATTATCTAGAGCAAAAAGGTGTATATGTATCTACTGGTTCAGCTTGTTCATCTAAGAAAAAAGGTAGTCATGTATTAAATGCCATGGGACTTTCTCCACAAGAAATAGAAGGAGCAATAAGATTTAGTTTATCTGATTTAAATACAGAAGAAGAAATAAAAGAAGCTGTTAAAATAGTTAAAGAATCTGTAAGTGATTTGAGAATGATAATGAGAAGAAGATAATTAATGTTAAGAATGACAAAATTAAGTTAAGAGGTGGAAAAATTGTACAATATATTAATAGTTAAGTACGGAGAAATAGGTGTAAAAGGTAAAAACAGATATATATTTGAGAACAAACTTATAAAAAATGTAAAGAATATATTAAAGCCTATAGGAAAGTTTAATGTATATAAAGAATATGGAAGAATATACGTTGATTTAGATGGATATGATTATGAAGAAATAGTAGAGGAAGTTAGAAAAGTATTTGGTATAGTTGGTGTTTGTCCGGCCGTAAGAGCAGAAAAAGATTATAACTTATTAAAAGAATTAGCATTAAAAATGCTAGAAGAAAAAATAGAACAAGGATATAAATCTTTTAAAGTTGACTCAAGAAGAGGAGATAAAGATTTTAAATTAACTTCTCAAGAAATGAGTTTAGATATAGGAGGCTATCTTGTATCTCAAGTAAAAGATAAAATAGCAGTAGATGTTAGAAATCCAGAAGTTAAAATACATTGTGAATTAAGACAAAATCATGTAATGGTATATAGTGATACAATACCAGGTTATGGTGGATTACCTTTAGGAACTAATGGTAGAGCAATGTCACTTTTATCAGGTGGTATAGATTCTCCAGTAGCATCATGGATGGTAGCTAAAAGAGGTATGGAGTTAGAATGTATACATTTCCATAGCTATCCTTTTACTAGTGAAAAGTCACAAGAGAAGGTTAGAGACTTAGCTCAAATTTTAGCTAAGTATTGTGGTAGAGTAAGACTTCATAAAGTAAATATGTTAGAAATACAAAAAGCTATAGGTTTAAATTGTAAAGATGAAGAAATGACTATAATTTCAAGAAGATTTATGATGAGAATCGCACAACAAGTAGCGGAGAGTAGACATTGTGATGCATTAGTTACAGGGGAGAGTATAGGACAAGTTGCATCTCAAACAATACAAGGTTTAACTTGTACAAATGCTTCAGTAAGTATGCCAGTATTTAGACCTCTTATAGCTATGGATAAAACTGAGATAATAGAAGTAGCTCAAAAAATAGGAACGTTTGAAACATCTATATTACCAGAAGAAGATTGTTGTACAGTTTTCTCTCCTAAGAAACCAGTTACAAAACCTAAACTAGATAGAATAGAAAGATCTGAAAATGCATTAGACGTAGAAAAATTAATACAAGATGCAATAGATAACATGGAAGTTGAAGATATAGAATTTTAATATAAAAAATCCGTTATAATATAATATTTATTATAGCGGATTTTTTATTAATATTTATTTAGATTTACTATTAAATACTTTAACACCGAACTTTTCTACTATTTCACTAGCTTTAGCAACATCTTCACTAGTAGCATCTTCAATATCTTTTAATTCGTAATTTAACCCCATACTTTCCCATTTATGAACACCTATAGAATGATATGGTAAGAATTCAAATCTTTCTACATTATTAAGTTTAGATACAAATTCACCTAATGCTTCTAAGTTTTCTTTAGTATCTGTTATACCTGGAACTAATACGTGTCTTATCCAAACTGGTATATTTCTTTCATCTAAATGTTTAGCTAACTTAAGTGATTTTTCAACTCCTACACCAGTTAATTCTTTAGATTCTTCTTCTAGCATATGTTTTAAATCAAGTAATACAAGATCAGTATTATCTAATATAGGATCTATAACATCAATATTTACAAATCCAGATGTATCTAAACAAGTGTGTATTTTATTTTCTTTAGCTTTAATAAATAACTCTTTTAAAAACTCAGGTTGTAAAGTTGCTTCACCACCAGATACAGTTATTCCACCGCCTGAAGCATTCATATATGATTTGTATTTTAAGGCTTGAGTAATTACTTCATCTGTTGTATATTCTTTGCCTAACTTTGTATCCCAAGTATCTCTATTGTGACAATACTTGCATCTTAATGCACATCCTTGCATAAATAATATAAATCTTATTCCTGGACCATCTACTGTTCCAAATGTTTCTATTGAATGAACTCTTCCTTTTACCATAATAGTCACCTCTAAGTTGATTTTAATTAAATTTATTCCGAGATAATTTAATATACTGTATACAAAACAATATAATTAAATTATATGATATTCCTTATTTTAAGTCTATATAAATTGATAATGAATTATTCTATTTCGATATTATAATAATACCCAAAATAAGAAGACTAAAACTAAATTTAAAGATTTTACAAAAAATATTAATTATATAATGTGATAAGTAGAAAAGTAGAAGAGAAAATATAAAATAATAAAGGATAAATATATTAGATTTGGATAAAATAAGATTATAAGAATAAAAAAAGAGAGTGTAAGTTGATGAGACTTACACTCTAAAAAATATATATACTTTGATTATTGATGATTAAATCTTACTAGTGAGCGGGGGTAAGATTTAATTAATAAAATTTATTTGAAGTTATAAATTAAGCCATTTTTCCGTGGAATGTTCTATTTATAACGTCTAATTGTTGTTCTTTAGTTAATTTTATGAAGTTAACAGCATATCCTGAAACTCTTATAGTTAATTGAGGATATTTTTCTGGATGTTCCATAGCATCTTCTAGAGTAGCTCTATCAAATACGTTAACGTTTAAGTGATGAGCTCCATCTGTGAAGTATCCATCCATCATACAAGAAAGATTTTTAATTCTTTCATTCATATCTTTTCCTAAAGCACCAGGTACTATAGAGAAAGTATTAGATATACCATCTTGAGAATGCTCATATGGTAATTTTGCAACAGATGATAATGAAGCTAAAGCACCACTATTATCTCTTCCGTGCATTGGGTTAGCTCCTGGAGCGAATGGAGCACCAGCTCTTCTACCACATGGAGTGTTACCAGTTTTCTTACCGTAAACAACGTTTGAAGTTATTGTTAATACTGATTGAGTATGAACAGAATTTCTGTAAGTTTTGTTCTTTCTTATTTTGTTCATCATAGACTCAACTAAGTATACAGCTATATCGTCAACTCTATCATCGTTGTTTCCATATTTTGGATAATCTCCTTCTATTTCGAAGTCTACAGCTACACCAGCTTCATTTCTTATAGTTTTAACTTTAGCATATTTTATAGCAGATAATGAGTCAGCAGCAACTGATAAACCAGCTATACCACAAGCCATAGTTCTGAATACATCTCTATCATGTAAAGCCATTTCTAATGCTTCATAAGAGTACTTATCATGCATGTAGTGGATTACGTTTAATGTATTTACATATAAGTTTGCTAACCAATCAGTGAATGGTTCGAATCTTTCCATTACTTTATCGTAATCTAAGTATTCATCCATTATTGGCTCAAATCTTGGTCCTACTTGAACACCTGATTTTTCATCAACCCCACCGTTTATAGCGTATAATAAAGTTTTAGCTAAGTTAACTCTAGCTCCGAAGAATTGCATTTGCTTACCTATTCTCATTGCAGATACACAACAAGCTATTCCGTAGTCATCTCCCCAGTAAGGTCTCATTAAGTCATCGTTCTCATATTGAACTGAACTTGTATCTATAGATACTTTAGAACAGAAGTCTTTGAATCCTTGTGGGAAATCTTTAGACCAAAGTACTGTTAAGTTTGGTTCTGGAGAAGGTCCTATAGTGTAAAGAGTATTTAAAACTCTGAATGAGTTTTTAGTTACTAATGTTCTACCATCTACACCCATACCACCGATTGACTCAGTTACCCAAGTTGGGTCTCCAGAGAATAATTCATTATAATCAGGAGTTCTTAAGAATTTAACCATTCTTAATTTCATAACGAAGTGGTCCATTAATTCTTGAACTTCTTCTTCAGTTATAGTTCCAGCTTTTAAATCTCTTTCGAAGTATATATCTAAGAAAGTAGAAGTTCTACCTATTGACATAGCAGCACCGTTTTGATCTTTTATAGCTGCTAAGTAAGCAAAGTATAACCATTGTACAGCTTCTCTTGAGTTAGTAGCTGGTCCTGATATATCGAATCCGTAAGATTCAGCCATTCTCTTTAATGCTTGTAAAGCTTTTATTTGATCAGATATTTCTTCTCTTAATCTTATTGTATCTTCATCCATGCAAGAAACTTCTAAAGAAAGTTTTTGCTCGTTTTTATCTTCTATTAATCTATCTACACCGTATAAAGCAACTCTTCTGTAGTCACCTATTATTCTTCCTCTTCCGTAAGCATCTGGAAGACCAGTTATTATACCAGATTTTCTAGCTGCTCTCATTTCTGAAGTATAAGCATCGAAAACACCTTGGTTATGAGTTTTTCTGTACTTAGTGAATATTTCACTTACTTGTGGATCACACTTGAATCCGTAAGCTTCACAAGCACTTTCAACCATTCTTATACCACCTTCTGGCATTATAGCTCTTTTTAAAGGTGCATCAGTTTGTAAACCTACAACAGTTTCTAAATCTTTATTTATATATCCAGGTGCATAAGCATCTATAGCTGATACTGTTTTAGTATCAACGTCAAGTGTACCACCATTTTCTCTTTCTTTTTTAAATAACTCCATTACCTCTTCCCATAATTGCTTAGTGTTTTCAGTAGCACCAGCTAAGAAAGAGTCATCTCCTTCATATGGAGTGTAGTTTGCTTGGATGAACCCTCTAACATCTATTTCCTTAGTCCATCTACCTTCTTTAAATCCTTGCCATGCTTTCATGTGAATAGCCTCCTTAAGTTAAGGTTTTAAAATTTTTATTTGTTATATTTATATTAAATCTAGCTAGATAATTTTTAACAATATAATAATAACATATCACTAGTATTTTGTATACATAAAAAATATATATAATATTGTCTTATAATGATTAAATTTATTAAATATTTTTACATAAAAATATATACCCAGGGATTATACCTTTAAACTTATACTTATAAAAAAATATAAAATTTTTTATAAGTAAGTTAAAAGAATAACATATGTATATATATATTGAATATCTATTTAATATAAGGGGGTACTTATATATGTTGATTAATATAATATTATTTTTAATTGGGTTTATACTTATTACAAAAGGAGCTGATATATTTATAAACTGTACAGTAGAGATAGGAAAGAAAACAAATATATCAGAAATTATATTAGGAGCTACAATCGTGAGTTTTGCTACTACCTTGCCTGAGCTTACGGTATCATTATTAGCATCGTTAGAAGGACATACTACGATGAGCTTAGGTAATGCAGTAGGATCTATTATTTGTAATACAGGGTTGATTTTAGGGTTAGTATCATTTATAAGTCCTTTTAAAGTTGATAAGAATATGTTTTTTTCAAAATCTATATTACTTTTAATTTGTGTTACGATATTGCTTTTATTAGCGATAGATAAGAACATAACCAAAATAGATTCAATACTACTTTTATTTATGCTTATTGTATATATGTATTCAAATTATAAAAGTGTAACTAAAAATAGTAGTAGATTAATAGGTGGTAAGCAAATAAAAGTTAAAAGAGAACGTAATATATCAGAGTGGTTAAGGATAATATTATTCTTTACTTTAGGGCTAATTATGATGGTAATAGGATCTAGAATGTTAGTTGATAATGGTGTTAAGATAGCTGAATGCATAGATGTACCTCAAGAGGTTATAAGTCTAACGGTTATAGCACTTGGTACATCTTTACCAGAATTAGTATCATCATTGACTGCAATAAAGAAAAATCATCATGCTATATCTGTAGGAAATATCTTAGGTGCAAATATATTAAATATAGTATCTGTGATAGGCATATCTTCTATACTAAACAATATACCTATATTATCTCAAAATATGAATATAGACTTTCCATTTATGATACTGTTATTACTTATATTAATATTACCAACTATTAAGAATAACAAGTTATATAGATGTCAAGGTTTGATAATGCTTATTATTTATTTTATTTATATAGTAACTTTATATACTATGTACATATAAATAGGTAAAAATATATTTTATATCAGTTTGAATATTATGCCTATTCGAAGGAGAAAATATTAATTGCATATTATCTCAAATAAATATATAATGGATAGGTTAGATAAACTGATAACGGAAAGGAAGCAACATATGAATATAATAAAATTTGAAGATTTACCAATAAGTGATGATATAAAAAGAGCTGTCATAGAAATGGGATTTGAAGAACCATCTCCGATACAATCACAATCTATACCTGTAATCTTATCGGGAAAAGATGTTATCGGGCAAGCTCAAACAGGAACGGGAAAAACAGCAGCATTTAGTATACCAATATTAGAAATGGTTAATCCTGAAGAGAAAAATTTACAAGCAGTTGTACTTTGTCCAACTAGAGAACTTGCAATACAAGTTTCTACTGAAATAAGAAAAATAGGTAAATATACGCACGGAATAAAAAGTTTACCTGTATATGGTGGACAGCCAATAGAAAGACAAATAAAGGCATTAAAAGGTGGAGTTCAAATAGTAATAGGTACTCCAGGTCGTGTTATAGATCATATAAATCGTAAAACATTAAAAATGGATAATGTAAAAATGGTTATATTAGATGAAGCTGATGAAATGCTAGATATGGGATTTAGAGAAGACATAGAGATGATATTAAGTAAAACTCCAGAAGAAAGACAAACTACATTCTTCTCAGCTACTATGCCAAAAGGTATATTAGATTTAACTAAAAAATATCAAAAAAATCCAGAACATATAAAGGTTGTTAGAAAAGAACTTACAGTTCCTAATATAAAGCAATACTATATAGAAACAAGATCGGCTAACAAATTAGAAGTATTAAGCAGATTAATTGATGTATACAATCCTAAGTTATCTGTAGTTTTCACAAATACTAAAAAAGGTGCAGATGAATTAGTTAGTGATTTACAAGCAAGAGGATACTTTGCAGATGCTCTACATGGAGACTTAAAGCAAACTCAAAGAGATATAGTAATGGATAAATTTAGAAATGGAACAATAGATATATTAGTAGCTACAGATGTTGCTGCTAGAGGTATAGATGTTGATGATGTTGAAGCGGTATTTAACTATGATTTACCACAAGATGAAGAGTATTATGTACACAGAATAGGTAGAACTGGTAGAGCTGGTAGAAATGGTATATCATTCTCATTCGTATTCGGAAAAGAAATGAGAAAAATGAGGGATATAGAAAGATATACTAAAACAAAATTAGTTAAGCATGATATACCATCAGTTGCAGATGTTGAAGAAAAGAAAGTAAATACATTCTTTAATCAAGTTAAAGAAGTTGTAGAAGCTGGTCATTTGACTAAGCAAATACAATGGTTAGAAAACTTCTGTTCAGAATCAGAAGCTGAGTACGGTGTAGTTGATATAGCAGCAGCACTTTTAAAAATAGCTTTAGGAGATGAAGAAAAACAAGAAATTATTGAAGAGCCATCAAGATCTCGTAGAGAAGGTCGTTCTAAGTCTAAAGATACTGGCGCTAAGGAAGGTATGATTAGACTATTTATAAATGTTGGTAGAAATCAAAGAGTTCAAGCAAAAGATATATTAGGAGCTATAGCTGGAGAAGCTGGAATACCTGGTAAATTAGTTGGAACTATAGATATATATGATAAATATACTTTTGTTGAAGTTCCTAAGCAAAATGCTAAAAAAGTATTAGAAAAAATGAAAGATATAAAAATAAAGGGAAATAAAATAAATATAGAGAAAGCTAACAGAAAAAGAAAATAGTTGATTAGGAGTGTACATTTTGCACTCCTTTTATTTTGGGAAAAATTAATTAAATATTGATATACATATTATCACCATATAAAATATATAAATTAGCTCGTTAAAAATGCTAATCTTTAACAAAATATATTTTAATAGTTAAAAAATTTTATACATTAATTTTAATATGTTTAATAAAATAGCTAAAATAACATATTAAATTAAATAAAAATTAGAAAAAATATAATATATATGTATATTAAAATTGTTTATAGAAATAAAACTTTTAAATACAATAAAACAAAAATAGTCAAATTTCATTGAAGGATAAGTGATATATCTATAGAATTCATAATACGTTAATACTTTTACATAAGATAAGGGGGAATATTAATGATAAGATGTTCTTTAGAACAAAAAAATCTAGTTATAGAATTTTTAACTAGTGAGCTAGACCATCATATAACTAATGAAGTTAGGGATAATATAGATACAATATTAGATTCTAAGTCAATAAAGAATATAATATTTGATTTCAAAAATATTAGATTTATGGATTCATCTGGTATAGGTGTTATTATAGGAAGATACAAGAAAATTTCAAATGAAGGTGGAAAAGTATCGGTAGTAAATGTAAATGATAGAGTAAAAAAGATATTTAATTTATCAGGTATGAATAAGATAATTAACATCTACGACACATATGAAGAAGTAGCAAGTTCTTTGTAAGGGGGAATATATTATGAATAATATTATGGAAGTAAAATTTTCTGCAAAGTCTGAAAATGAAAGCTTAGCAAGAGTTATAGTTGCATCTTTTGCTGCTAAATTAGACCCAACATTAGATGAATTAGCAGATATAAAAACTGCTGTATCAGAGGCTGTTACAAATTCTATTATACATGGGTATGATGAAGATGAGTCAAAGTTTGTATATTTAAGATGTGAAATAAAAGAAAATGTAATAAAAATAGTAGTAGAAGATAGAGGTAATGGAATAGAAGATATTTCAATGGCTATGCAACCACTTTATACATCAAAACCAGAACTTGAAAGATCAGGAATGGGATTCACTGTTATGGAAAGTTTTATGGATGATGTAACGGTAAGTTCTATAAAAGATGAAGGGACAAAAGTAGTTATGACAAAAAAAATAAACTTGCCTGAATAAAGACCAAAAAGAATAGAGGTTTTATTATGGGGATAACTGCGAATAAAGATATGGGGATAACTGCGAATAAAGAAGAAAAAAGAACATTACTTAGCCATGAAGAAACACTTGATTTGATAGATAAAGTTCAATGTACAGGTGATGAAGAGGCTAAAGAAATACTAATAGAGAATAATTTAGGTTTGGTTAGAAGTGTTGTATCAAAATTCTTAAACATAGGTTATGATAGAGATGATTTATTTCAATTAGGATCGATAGGATTAATTAAATCTATATATAAATTTGATCCAAAGTTTAATGTTAAGTTCTCTACATATGCAGTTCCTATGATTTTAGGTGAAATAAAAAGGTACTTAAGAGATGATGGTATGGTGAAAGTATCTAGATCTCTAAAACAAATAGCTATAAAAGCAAAGACAACAAGTGAAATTTTAAGTAAGAAATTAGGCAGAGAGCCAAGTATAGATGAATTAGCAAAAGAGCTAAATGTTGAGAAAGAAGATTTAGTAATGGCGATGGAGTCTAATTTTTCAGTTGAATATTTACATGGTGTAATTCATGAAGAAGAAGGATCTCCAATATGTCTTATAGATAAGATAAGTCAAAAGGGAGAAAGTGAAGAGGAAAAAGTTGTAGAAAATCTATTACTTAAAGAAGTACTTGGTAAATTAGAAAAAAGAGAAAGACAAATAATAATGTTAAGATACTTTGAGGATAGAACTCAAAGTGAAATTGGAGAATTATTAAATATATCTCAAGTTCAAGTTTCTAGAATAGAGAAAAAGGTATTGTCTAAGTTAAAATCATATATTAGTTAATTAAAGTAAATCCTTAATTTAAGTTTAGATTAAGGGTTTATTTTTTTTTATTTAAGTAATAATAAAAAGGGAGGTTTTATATGGAAGATATTTATTTAATACCAATAAAGTTAAAACCATTTAACTTTACAATAAATAATATTTATTTAAAAGATATTTATTGTATATACCCAAAAGAGTATGAAGAAAAAATCGGAAATATATGTATAAGAACATATGAAGAAAAAAATTCTAATTATGATGTTATACATATCGGCGAAGTAATTGATAAAATAAAGCAAAGTCAATCTACAGCACATATAACGTTTTTAAAAACAGATGATATAATAGTATTTTTCAATGAAGATAAAAAAGATAAAACAAAATATTTAAGGGTTTTATTAGTATCTATAGTAGTACTTATGGGTTCTATAATGGGCATAATGAATTTCCATGCAGATGTAAATATGATACATTCTCAGGGAACTATGGTAAATGCATTAACTAAAAACCCTAAAAAGTATTTACCGTATTTTCAAATACCCTATTCAATTGGTATAGGAATAGGTGTTGCTCTATTTTTTAATAAATTCATCCCTACATATGCTAAAAATGAACCAAGTCCTTTAGATTTAAAAATGAAATCTTTAAATAAAGAAATTGAAAATGAATTAAGGAATACAAAATAAAGAGGAGTAAACTTGGAACTATTTTTAATTATATTTGGATTATCATCAGGAATAATGGTAGGTGCTGGAGTAATTTCGTTACTAATATTAGTTGGAATTATACCACGAATGGCCCAACTAAGTAATACAAGGTCATTTATAAATTTTTATGAAAAAATATTAGTTATAGGTACTTTTTTGGGAAGTTTAATATCTATTCAAAATATAGGTATAACAGTAGGCAAAGTTGGTGTTTTAGTATTTGGGTTAGCATATGGAATATTTATAGGTTTTTTAAGTTCAGGATTAGCCGAAATATTAGATTATATACCAATAATATCGAGAAGATTAAAAATACCAACGATATATTTAAAATATATAATAATATCTTTATTAATAGGTAAAGTTATAGGTTCCTTTATAGGGTGGAAAATAGTAGAAGGAGGATAAAAATTGGATAAAGATTATAAAAAGTATGTAGATGAAATTAGTCCTAAACCAAAATACTTAAAAAACTATACACTAGCATTTTTAGTTGGCGGAATTATTTGCGTAATAGGACAAATAATAAATGATTTATATTTAAAAGTAGGCAATCTAGATAAGATAACAGCAGGAACTGCAACTTCTATAACGTTAATATTTATAGGTGCTTTTTTAACTGGATTAGGAGTGTATGATTTAATAGGGAAAAGAGCAGGCGCTGGGTCAATAATACCTATAACAGGATTTGCTAACTCAATAGTAGCTCCAGCGATGGAATATAAAAGAGAAGGATTTGTTCTAGGTGTTGGAGCTAATTTATTTAAAATTGCAGGTCCAGTATTAGTGTATGGAATAGGATCATCCATTATATGTGGATTTTTCTATTATATTTTTACTCTTGTAAAATAAGGAGATGAAAATATGGCAAGTAAGAGAGTAGGAAAAAGAACTGTAAAATTACAAAATAAACCAACTATAATATCTGCAGCATCTATAGTAGGACCAAAAGAAGGAAAGGGTCCTTTAAAAGATTATTTTAATCTTATTTTACAAGATGATTTATATGGTGAAAAATCATGGGAGTTAGCAGAAAGTAAGATGGTTCAGACTGTTATGCAAATGGCAGTACAAAAAGTAGATAAAAAATTAGAGGATGTAAATTATCTTATAGGTGGAGATTTAATAAATCAAATTATTCCATCATCTTTTGCGGCTAGAGAGTTAGGTATACCTTTCTTTGGTATATATGGAGCTTGTTCAACTATGGCAGAAGGTATGTGTTTAAGCTCAATGCTTATTGATGGAGGATTTGCAGATTTAATTTTATCAGGTGCATCAAGTCATTACTGTACAGCAGAAAGACAGTTTAGATTTCCGTTGGAACAAGGGAATCAAAAACCAATGACAGCACAATGGACTGTAACAGGAGCGGGAGCTGTATTAATTGCTCCAAACAAAAAAGGTCCGAAAGTTAAATATATAACTGTTGGAAAAGTAATAGACAAAGGTATTTCTGATGGTAATAATATGGGAGCAGCTATGGCACCAGCAGCTATAGATACAATATATTCTTATTTTAATGATACAAAAGATGACCCAAATAGTTTTGACATCATAGCAACTGGAGATCTAGGAACGTTAGGTAAACAAATAACAGAAGATTTCTTAAAGAAAAAAGGTGTTGATATATCAAATGTATATACAGATTGCGGTATAGAAATTTTTAATTTAAAAGAGCAAGATGTACATTGTGGTGGCAGTGGATGTGGTTGTTCAGCAACTGTATTTGCAGGATATATTTATCAAAAATTATTAAAGAAAGAGTTTAATAAGGTAATGTTAGTATCTACAGGAGCCTTATTATCTCCAACTAGCACACTACAAAAGCAAACAATACCATGTGTTGCACATGCAGTAGTTATTGAAAATGATTAGGAGTGAGGTAAAGTGCTATTAGAATATATAAAGGTATTTTTTGTAGGAGGCATTATTTGTTTAATTGCACAAATAATGATGGATTATTTTAAAATACAAACACCTTATGTAATGGTTACTTATGTTACAAGTGGTGTAATTTTAACATTTTTAGGAATTTATGAGCATATTGTTAATTTTGGAGGAGCAGGTGCGACAGTACCTATAATAGGATTTGGATATTTATTGTCTAATGGAGTAAAAACAACTATAGTTAAAGATGGACTATTAGGTGTGTTTACTGGAGGAACAATAGCTGCTGCTGGAGGTATAGCTGCTGCTATATTTTTTGGATATATTATGGCAGTTTTATTTACTCCAAAAGCAAAGCCTTGATAAAAGAATATATGTAAACTTTAAGATTTTAAGTAATAAAAAATGGGCTAATCTCAATTTTGAGATTGCCCATTTTTATATTTAACATAACTTTATTGTACTGCTGGAGTTTCCGGTGTAGTTGGAGTTTCCGGTGTAGTTGGAGTTTCCGGTGTAGTTGGAGTCTCTGGTGTAGTTGGAGTTTCCGGTGTAGTTGGAGTTTCCGGTGTAGTTGGAGTTTCCGGTGTAGTCGGAGTCTCTGGTGTAGTCGGAGTTTCCGGCGTAGTA
>CAJFPU010000003.1 GCA_904418825.1 uncultured Romboutsia sp.
CCTCTTTTTACAGCTTCCATAAGTATAGTTTCTGTAGCCATAAAAGGAAGTTCTTCATTTATATGCTTATTTATCATATTTTCATATACTACTAAACCATCTGTAACATTTATTCCTATTTCAAGTATAGCATCTGCAGCCATAAAAGCTTGCGGTATAGCTAATCTTTTATTAGCTGAGTCATCTAAACTTCTTTCTAACCATTGAGTTGCTTGAACTAAAGCAGGGCTTAATGATTCAGTTATTATATACTTAGATAACGATGCTATTCTTTCACTTCTCATAGGATTTCTTTTATAAGCCATAGCAGATGAACCTATTTGATTTTTTTCAAATGGCTCTTCTAATTCTTTTAAACTTTGTAAAAGTCTTATATCATTAGTCATTTTATGCATACTTTGAGCTATTCCTGATAATATGCTTATAACTTGATAATCTAATTTTCTAGTATATGTTTGTCCACTCACAGCATAAGAAGATTTATATCCCATCTTTTTACATACTAGTTTATCAAGCTCTGATACCTTATTATGATCCCCTTCAAATAAACTTAAGAAACTTGCTTGAGTTCCAGTAGTTCCTTTGACACCTCTTAATTTCATATTATCTATTCTATAGTTTAAATCTTCTAAATCAAGTATTAAATCTTGTGCCCATAAAGTAGCTCTCTTTCCTACTGTTGTAAGTTGAGCTGCTTGAAAATGAGTAAATCCTAATGTTGGAATATCTTTATATTTAAGAGAAAATTCTTTTAAGTTATTTATTAAATTAACAAGCTTTACTCTTATAAGTTTTAAAGCTTCATTCATTTGTATAACGTCAGTATTATCCCCAACATAAGCTGAAGTTGCCCCTAAGTGTATTATTCCTTTAGCTTTATCACATTGAAGACCATAAGCTTTAACATGACTCATAACATCATGTCTTACTTCTTTTTCTATTTTTCTAGCTTCATCAAAATTTATATTATCAATATTATTTCTTAGTTCATCTAATTGCTCTTCAGTTATATTTATTCCTAATTCTTTTTCTCCTTCTGCCAAAGCAACCCATAATTTTCTCCAAGTTGAAAACTTAAACTGAGGAGAGAATATATAGCTCATATCTTTACTGCAATATCTATCTGTTAGAGGATTTGTATATGTAGTGTATTTGTTATCTATCATAATATGCACCTTCCTTGAATATAATTTATATATTAATTATATAAAACATTACGAACAATAACAAGCATTTTTATATATTTGTTCATTTATTGTTAATCAAAAACTCATCATTATCTATTAAGTAATCTACGCTATGGCTATCTACAAAATTTAATACATATTTATATCTTATAGCGTAATATTTATCACTCCATCCCAACTGATTTTTAACATCTTCTTCATCAGCTCCTAGTCTTAAACTTATCGCCGCAAATGAATGCCTAAAGTCTTTAGCTGAATAGTTTGAAAGTCCAGCTAGATCTAGCGCTTTTCTTACTATTAATCTGACATTTCGATCTGTTATATAATTACTTTTTTGAGTTGTAAAAACAAAGTCTTCCGTTGGCATTATAACTTCAGGTAACAATGAGTAACGTCTATATTCCTCTATTAGTCTAAAACAATATGGATGAAGTTTAACTATTCTTTCTTTTTTACCTTTTCCTATTCTTACATAGTAATTATCTTTATCATCAACCATTAGATCTTTCCATTTCAAATTAACTACTTCATTAAGTAGGCAACCTGTAGTTACTAAAAATACTATTATAGTTCTATCTCTTATATTTAATTTATAAAGTGTATCTATAAGTTTGTTTATTTCCGGAATACTAAGTACATCATCTTTATTTTTTATTCTGCTAACTGTTGGCTTTTCAACATATCTAAATGGATTTATTTCTATGTATTCTTCTTTTTTCAAATAATTATAAAAGCTATGTAAGTAACTATATATTTTCTCACAAGTTGATTTTTTATATATTGTCTGAACATAATCTATAAATTTTTTACAATCTTCTTTGTTTGCATATACTAATTCTTTTTCATCTAGAAATTTTTTAAATAATATTATCTTAGATAGATAGTCATGTTTAGTTGTAGGCGCTAGCTTTTTAGAAAAATCTTTAAAAACTTCATACTCTATATCTTCTAGTACTTTATTATTCTCCATGGATATTCTCTCTTTCTTATATTTTTTAGCATTTTAATCTATATATTGAATATATTTTATATTATTGATATACTTATAAATAACGTTTATTTACTAATAGTTTTATTTTACATAGGAGGTAATTTAATTAATGGAATTAATGGAACTTTTTAAAGCCGCTCTTATAGGTATTGTTCAAGGTATAACAGAGTGGCTACCTGTAAGTAGTACAGGTCATATGATTTTATTTAATGAATTCATAAAGATGAATGTATCAGAAACTTTTATGAGTACATTTTTAGTAGTAATTCAGTTTGGTTCTATACTAG
Source organism: uncultured Romboutsia sp. (assembly GCA_904418825.1). Taxonomy (GTDB): domain Bacteria; phylum Bacillota; class Clostridia; order Peptostreptococcales; family Peptostreptococcaceae; genus Romboutsia. The sequence goes on from CAJFPU010000003.1 coordinate 2,466, forward strand.
CTGTTCTTACAATTTTCTTTAAAAAACTAAATCCTTTTGATAGCTCAAAAACTAAAATTCAAAAAAATGAAACTATAGATTTATGGATTAAAGTTATAATAGCAGTTATACCATCTGGTATACTTGGTTTATTATTTGATGATACAATAGATGCATTATTCTTTAACCCAACTACAGTTGCTATAGCTTTAATAGTATACGGTGTAATTATGATTATGCTTGAAAACAGGAATAAAAAGCCATCAGTTAATAGTTTTTCTGAAGTTAGCTATAAATTAGCTATTGGTATAGGTTTATTCCAATGTTTAGCTTTAATACCTGGTACATCTAGATCTGGTTCTACTATAATTGGTGCTGTTTTACTTGGAACATCTAGATATATAGCAACAGAATTCTCATTCTTTTTAGCTGTGCCTACTATGCTTGGTGCAAGTGCTTTAAAACTTGTTAAAACAGGCTTTGCATTTAATGGCTTTGAATGGTTAATACTTGCAACAGGATCTATTGTTGCTTACATAGTTTCTATATTAGCTATAAAGTTCTTACTTGATTATATCAAAAAACATGACTTTAAAGTATTCGGTTACTATAGAATTGTACTTGGTACATTAGTTCTTGCATACTTCTTCATATTAAAACCACATTTAGGATTTTAGATTATTTATAAAAATAGAAGCACAAAACGTGCTTCTATTTTTATTTTGATTCAATAAGAAGCTTTATAATATCGCTAGTTTCTTCATTAAAAGCTGTAACTATACTTAAATAATCACAAGCTCTATTTGTAGCTAAGTATACTTTATTTAAGTCTCCTATAAAATCGTTTATCTGATAATCTTGAGTTATGTCATTTATAGTATGATTATATAACATTTCTAATTGACAAATTATACATGCCTTATACTCTAAGTTTTTTATTGTATATATATTAGATATTGTTATTCCTACTTTTTTACTTATATTAGTTAAGTTCTCTTCTGCATATATATATGGTATATTTGCATTTTCTAATGCTTTTCTAAGCATATATTGAAAATACATAGTCTTTCCACTTTTTAGTTTTTTCTTATTATATGGATATATTATTGCTATTTCTGAATAATCTAATCCTTTTTGATTTATAAAATATTTAATCTCCCAAATAACAGAACTTATTTGATCTTCTAAATCACTTACCTTTATTATATCTACAGATTTAGTATTAGGATTTATATTTTTAGTCTTATAAAATCCTATATCTTTAACATTATGTCTTAAGTTTTTTATATATTTATCTATATTTTCACAGAACTTATTATTAAAGTCTACAAGGTCTTTAGATTGTCTATAATTTTTATTTAAATATATAGATTCATCAAATTTTATTTCTTTTAGTTTATCTTTAAATATATTAACATTATTTGATATATTTAAACTATCACATGAAAAAATATTAAATATATATTTAGTTTTATATAGAAACTCTCTTATAAATTCAATTTCATTTTCAGAAAAGCTCTCTGCTTCATCTATAAATATGCCTTTAAACATATTTTTATTTTTAATGATATTTTTAGCTTGTTTGACTATATTGTTAAATGTTTTATAATAATCTTTCTTTAACATATTATAATCAACTACTAAATTATACTTTTTAGCTAATTTAAGTACAAACGAATTAAATGTATATATATCTATATTAGTACTTTCTTTATATAAAATTTGTAATTTTTCTCTTAATTCATTACTTTCTTGTTTTGTATGAGTTAATATCAAAAATCTATGGTGAGGATAAACTCTTGCTAATTTCATAACTTTTGATAACATAAGAGTAGTTTTAGCTGTACCTGATCCTCCTGTAAATAATGTATTTCCATAATTTATAGATATTATATCTTTTATCTGTTCTTCACTTAAAGGTGTTGCTGTATACTTATATTCATCACTATAAAATGAAATTTTTTTAAATTTATTATTTAGATGTATCCTATCACTTAATACATAATACTCCGGGCATATTTCTAATAAAAATAAGTTTAAATCTATTTCATTATTTTCACATTTGAAATATTCATCTATTAATGATGTATCATTTAAAATCTTCTCTAACTTTACTTTATCTATTAAATTATTCTTTATAAAATCTTCAAACTTGTCTGAATCATCTATATCAACATACGGCATTACAAATACATAGTTATATTCTATATTTAATTTTAATTGTTCCATTTTGATTTTTAAAAGTTCGTACTCTTCATTCATTACTTCTAGTAATTCTTCTTCTAAGATAAAAAATAAATCTTCTGTTGTTTCCATAAATTTTATAAATAGTAACTTATTATTTTTTATATATAACATGTCCGTATTTATACCTTTAAAAGGTGTAACTTTAGGAATTATACTAGTAGTATCACTATCTATTTTATTATAAAAATATCTTTCTATATCTTTAAGTTTTAATGCTTCTAGTTGAGAGTTAATATTTGTATATTGATTCAATTTAAATTCCCCCTTAATTATAATAATTATATCATTTTAATATAATTTTTTCCATATTCATATTTACTTATAAAAATTTTGTATTTTAACAATAAAAGGAGAGTATATATACTCCCCCATATAATTATCTTTTATAGTTATTTTCTAACCATATATTCATTTTTCTTCTTACTTCATTTTCTTTTACTTCATCAAATTGTGCATCATTAGTAGTGTAGCATTGTACTAAATTTTCTACATTGGTTGGATATTCTAAAAACTTACCGTTTTTATTTTCAAACCCAATACTCATTATATCATATTTCCCATTTTCTGATTCTAATACTACTCCATATTCTATATCATTATTTTCTGAATTATTTTTTATTATTTTTACATATTGATTTTTAGATAATTTATTTAACATAAAATCATCCTTTCTTATTAGTTTTATTTTTATTATTACCATTTTACTTAAGTGTATATGTAATTAATTATATTACAATTTTCTTCCTTTACCAGAATCAGTTATATTTATAAGTTCTTCTGGATATGGATTAAAAAAACTCTGATTTAATACTTCTTTATCACTGAATCTAGTTGCATACATTCTTATAGCTACTGCAAGTGTACTAAATGGGGTTTTTCCTTTTTGATAGGATCTTACTATATCTTCAAACATATTAACTTCATCTAAACTTAGTTTACTCTTATATTTTTCAAATATAGACATTATTACAGAAAGTTTTTCATTTTTATTTCTTTCTTTGGATATAATTTCATATACACTTTTTTTATATTTTGATATTATATCTTCTCCTAAATTTTCTTTTTCTAAAAGTTGACTTAATTTATTTGTATCTTCTTTATTATAAGATTTAAGTAGTAATAAATTTTTACAATGAAAATCTTTTATATCCTTAGTTTCTTTAAGATTATTAATTAAGAAAATCTTAGTAAAAAAATTATCCCTTATACTATAATTTTTAAGTCTTCCTTCATTTTCTATAGGTAAATAATTATATGCGTCCATTATTTTTTGAGAGAAAAATCCACTACCATTATTTCTTATGCTACACTTATTTCCCTGATAATAAATTTTAACATCTTTTATTCCACATGTAGGTGATTTACTTTTTAATATGAATCCATCTACATCAGTTAAATTATTTAAAAATTCATCTGAAAACTCTAGTATTTGATTAGTATAATCATTTTGAGAATCATAATCTATCAGCTTATATTCTTCCTTTTCTTTATGTTTTTCTATTCTTATTGGCTTTCTAGGTGTCGGTAAACCTATTGCTACTTCAGGGCATACAGTTTCCATATGAATATAGTCTTTTAATTCTTTAATTACTTTATCATTGTATCCCTGACCATCATATCTGCACTTTTTACCATTTAGGCATTCACTAATTACAATTTTTGGTTTTCTCATAGATAGTTTTACTCCATGACTTTTATTATTTTTTTATTTTTTACAATGTTCGCATATAATATTAATTAATTTTTACCATTAAAAAAGAGAGACTAATCAGTCTCTCTTTTTTTATTTAGCATATTCAATTGCTCTAGTTTCTCTTATTATACTAACTTTTATCTGTCCTGGGTATTCTAATTCATCTTCTATTCTCTTAGTCATATCCCTAGCTAATAAATGAATATCTTCATCACTAACATTTTCAGGTTTAACCATTATTCTAATTTCCCTACCTGCTTGTATAGCAAAAGATTTATCTACTCCTTCATATGAGTTAGCTATTTCTTCTAACTTTTCTAATCTTCTGATATAAGCTTCTAAAGTTTCTCTTCTAGCACCTGGTCTTGCTGCTGATATAGCATCAGCTGCAGTTACAAGCACTGCTTCTATTGTTTGTGGCTCATAATCACCATGATGTGTGCTCATAGCATGTACAACTTCTTTGGATTCTTTATATCTCTTAAGTAAGTCCATACCTATTTCAACATGAGTTCCTTCCATTTCATGATCTACTGCTTTACCTATATCATGTAAAAGACCTGCTCTTTTTGCAAGTCTTATATCAGCACCTATTTCTGCCGCCATTATACCCGCTATATGAGCAACTTCTATAGAATGTTTAAGTACATTTTGTCCATAACTTGTTCTATAGTTAAGTCTTCCTAGTAATTTAATTAACTCAGGATGAATACCATGTACACCAGTTTCAAAGGCTGCTTGTTCTCCGTATTCTTTTATTATATTATCTACTTCTTTTCTCGCCTTCTCAACCATCTCTTCAATTCTAGCAGGATGGATTCTACCATCTGCTATTAACTTTTCAAGTGCTATCCTTGCAACTTCTCTTCTTATAGGATCAAATCCAGATAATATTACAGCTTCAGGAGTATCATCTATTATAAGATCTATTCCTGTTAAAGTTTCTAATGTTCTTATATTTCTACCTTCTCTACCTATAATTCTACCCTTCATTTCATCATTTGGTAAATTTACAACTGTAACAGTAGTTTCAGCAACATGGTCTGCTGCACATTTTTGTATAGCATACCCTATTATTTCCCTTGATTTCTTTTCTGCTTCTTCTTTGGCTTGAGACTCTATTTCTTTTATCATTATAGACATTTCTCTTCTGACGTCTCTTTCAGCATTAGTTAATATGATTTCTTTTGCCTTATCAGATGTTATTCCTGATATACTCTCTAACTTTTCTAATTGCTGGGCTTTTATAGCTTCAATCTCTTCTTCTTTTCTAGCTACATTCTTTAACTTATCCCCTAGGCTTGTTTCCTTTTGTTCTAAGTTGTGTAATTTTTTATCTAATATTTCTTCTTTTTGTATAACTCTTCTTTCAAATTTTTGTAAGTCTGATCTTCTTTCTTTATTTTCTCTTTCTGATTCAGTTCTTAACTTATGAATTTCTTCTTGTGCTTCTAGTAATTTTTCTTTGTGTATTCTTTTTGAGTCATCTTCTGCTTGTTTTATTATTCTATCAGCTTCACTATTAGCTTGGCCAATTTTTGACTCATATATATTTTTTCTCACAAAATAACCAGCAATAATACCTACCGCTATCCCTAATAAAATACTTATTATATCTATGACACCCACCTCCTTTGATAATAATCCCAAAATCACATTTTAAGAGTCTAAATAATTTTATAATTCAATTTAAACTATAGCATATAGAAAAAATATAATCATTACTTCTAAAGATATATATTGTAATGTAGATAAAATCCTCTATTTGTAATATTTAAGAGTATTTTATTTAAAAATCATATTTAAATACTATGTTCTTAATTAATTTTATAATTTTTTCTATCGCATGTCAAGTTAATAGGAGGTGTGTATTATTTTATTATTCTAAATTTAGTAATGTATCGTCATCTTCTTTAGCATTTTCTCTAGTTTCATCTAATTTATAGTAATGTCTTACTTTTTCGTCTATTTCCTTTATTAAATCTGGATTGTCCTGTAAGAATTTTTTAACATTTTCTCTACCTTGTCCAAGCTTAGTATCGTTATAACTATACCAAGCTCCTGACTTTTTAACTATGTCTATATCTGCTGCAATATCTAATAAATCACCAACTTTAGATATACCTTCTCCATACATTATATCAAATTCAGCTTGTTTAAATGGAGGTGCAACTTTATTCTTAACTACTTTAACTCTTGTTCTACTTCCTAATACTTTATCTCCTTGCTTTATAGTATCTATCTTTCTAACATCTAGTCTTACTGATGAATAAAACTTTAGAGCACGCCCTCCAGTTGTTGTCTCAGGGTTACCAAACATTATACCAACTTTTTCTCTTAATTGATTTATAAATATTGCAACACAATTAGATTTTTTTATAGATCCTGTTAATTTTCTAAGTGCTTGAGACATAAGTCTAGCTTGTAAACCAACATGAGAATCTCCCATCTCTCCCTCTATCTCTGCTCTTGGAACAAGAGCTGCAACCGAGTCAACTACAATTATATCTATCGCTCCACTTCTTATAAGTGCTTCTGCTATTTCTAATGCTTGTTCTCCTGTATCCGGTTGAGATATTATTAAATTATCTATATCTACACCTAATGCTTTTGCATATACTGGATCAAGTGCATGTTCTGCATCTATAAATGCTGCTATTCCACCTTGCTTTTGAGCTTCTGCTACAGTATGAAGCGCAACTGTTGTTTTACCTGAAGATTCTGGACCATATACTTCTATTATTCTTCCTTTTGGAAGTCCACCTATACCAACTGCTATATCAAGACCTATTGATCCTGTTGATATTACATCTATCGCCATTGATGTAGCTTCTCCAAGTTTCATTACTGATCCTTTTCCAAACTCTTTCTCTATTTTACCTAGCGCTTGATTAAGTGCATTTAGTTTTTCTTGCTCTATACTCATCTATATCATTCCTTTCATTCCTATAACTATCAAACATTTGTTCTATTTTATGTAATTATTATATCCCATAAGACAAGCTCCGTCAATTACAAAATTTGATTTATATTTGTTAATAATAACATATTATTATATACAGTTAAATTTAATAAAAGACAGTCTTCTTTTATAATAAATAAATATAATTTTTGTGTCTTTATAAGTTATAGTTTTAATATAAAATTAAAATTTATCTTTAGTAAGATTTTACCATATTTATTTTATTTATAAACGTTTATTTATATTTTTATACAAATTTAATAATAATTTTTATAATTTAAAACAATTTTTTATTCTAACCAAAATCAATAAAAAAATACCTATATAATAAAACTTTAATATTAAAAGTATAAAGGAGCTATATCAAGAAATTAGCTTTAATAGCTAAACTTAATAATAGCTCCTTTTAATTATTTATTTTCCATAAATAAGTTTTTGTTTTTGTATAAATATTCCCATCCAGAATATAAAGTAAGTAATGTAGCTATTAATATAGCTATATTTCCTATACATAATAATATGGTACTTTCAAATTGTTTCCCTAAAAGTAATAATGGTATTGCTATCATTTGACTTATCGTCTTTAATTTTCCACCACCACTTGCTGCTATTACTTTTCCATCTGTAGCAGCTATAGCTCTTAATATACTTACTGTAAGCTCTCTTGCAACAATTATAATTACCATCCAACCAGGTACTAATGTTGCTTCTATCATACATATAAGCGCTGATATAACTAAAAGCTTGTCTGCTAATGGATCCATGAATTTACCAAAATCAGTAATCAAGTTATACTTTCTAGCTATATGTCCATCCATAGCATCTGTTATAGATGCTAATATAAATATTACACACGCTATTAAATATTTATATGGTATGTTAAATAACATAACAAGTATAAATACCGGTATTAAAAATATCCTAAATAAAGTTAGTTTATTAGGCAAGTTCATTAATTATATCCCCCATTAAATCGTATTCTAATGCACTAGTTATTTTTACATTTACGAAGTCACCTATGTTTAACTTTTTATCAGATTTAACATATACTATACTGTCTATTTCTTCTGCATCACCTTGTGTTCTACCTATATATACTTTGTCTTCTATTTGTTCTTCTACTAACACTTCGTATATATTTCCTACTTTAGCAGCATTTAATTCTTCTGATATACTTTGTTGAACTAACATTAAAGCATCTTTTCTTTCATTTTTAACTTCTTCTTCTAAGTGATTTGGAAGTTTGTCAGCTGCTGTATCCTCTTCTCTTGAATAAGAGAATGCTCCAAGTCTATCAAACTTAGCTACTTTAACAAATTCTACCAACTCATTAAAGTCTTCTTCTGTTTCACCTGGGAATCCTACTATTATAGTAGTTCTTAATGTAGCATCAGGTATATGCTTTCTTATCATATTTATTTTTTCTAATATATTTTCTTTTGTTGTATGTCTATTCATTAACTTTAATATTTTATTACTTGCATGTTGTATTGGCATATCGAAGTAGTTACATATATTATCATATTTTTTAATAACTTTAACTAATTCTTCTGTTATTGATTCTGGATATGAGTACATTATTCTTATCCACTTTATACCTTCTATTTTTGCAAGTTCTTCTAATAATTCAGGAAGCATTTCTTTTCCATATAAATCGCATCCATATTTTGTTGTATCTTGTGCTATAACAACTAATTCTTTAACTCCATTAGCTGCTAATTCTTTTGCTTCTGATATTATATCGTCCATTTTTCTACTTCTGTATTTACCTCTTAATTTAGGTATTATACAGTAAGTACAATGATTGTCACAACCTTCTCCTATTTTTAAGTAAGCCATATAATCCGGAGTAGATATATATCTTGGTAAATCTTCATTATAGGCAAATTCTATATCATTTAAACTTACTATATGATTTTCTTTTTCAAGATTAGCTATTATTTCATCTATTTGTTGATAGCTTCCTGTTCCTACTATTGCATCTATTTCTGGTATTTCTGTTTTTAATTCATCTGAATATCTTTGTGCTAAACAACCTGTAACTATAAGTAATTTTAAATTTCCTGTTTCTTTTAACTGTGCTAATTCTAGTATCGTTTGTATAGATTCTTGTTTTGCAGATTCTATAAATCCACAAGTATTTACTAATATTATATCTGCTTCTTCAAAATCTCCAACTAATTTATACCCTTTTTTATTAAGTATTCCCATCATTATTTCTGCGTCTACTAAATTTTTAGAACATCCTAATGATTCTAATGCAATTTTTAACATTTTATTGCTCCTTCCATTGCTGATTGATGAAATTTTATAACTTCTTCTACTGCGTTGTCAATATCATCAAAGTTTATAACCTGATTATATTTATATTTATTAACCGAATGCATATATAATGGATCATAATACTCTACTAAGTATTTTTCTACTAATTCTTCATATTTTCCTTCTTCTAATAAATTAATATATTCATCAACCTTATTATGACCTAATCTTTTTCTAAACTTATTTATACATTCTTTTAATATATTTATATTATTTTCATCTTTATCGTATACATAATCTCTGCAAAGTCTTTTTACTCTATTTTTCAAACTACACTCAAGAAGTATATGATATCCATCTCTAACTATAGCATCATAAATGTTATTTGGTATTAATACATGTCCTACTCTTTTGCTTTCACTTTCTATAAATATATAATCACTTTTTGAGAAAAATATTTTTTCAAATATTTTTGATTCAAAATTTTTCTGAGTTGGTGGTTTTTTATCATGTGTTATAAAACCAAACGTAGATCCACTATTTTTAGCAATTCCTTCTAAATCTATATTATCTACTTGTTTTTCTTGTAATATATTTAATAGATCAGTTTTACCAACGCCTGTTAGACCATGAACTACTATAAAATTTTTAGTATCCATGATTCTATCTAAATAATCTATTACATAATTTCTATATGATTTATATCCGCCTTCTAGCTTGTATATACTCATCCCTAATGAGTCAAATAAGCTACATACAGATCCACTTCTCATTCCACCTCTAGCACAATATATTACTACATTATCATATTTACTTGCAAGACTTGTTACTTGTATATACATATCTTTTAACTTATAGCCTACAAAATCAAATCCCTTTTGTATAGCTTCATTTTTACCTTTCATTTTATATATTGTGCCAACTTCACAATGTTCATGGTCTTTAAATAAAGGCATATTAAATGCATCTAATATATGATCTTCTTTGTACTCAGATTCAGTTCTGACATCTATGAATATACAGTTTTTTAATTTTAATGCATCTTCTATATTTATTGTTTTCAAATTTTATTCACCTTCTAAATTTTGTAAATCTTGTTTGCTCATTAATACTTTTCTTGGTTTACTTCCTTCACTAGGGCCTACTATACCTCTTTCTTCCATAGAATCTATAAGTCTTGCAGCTCTATTAAATCCAATTTTAAACTTTCTTTGAAGCATAGATGCAGAACCTTGACCGCTTTCTACAACAAATTCAATAGCTTCACTTAAAAGGTCATCTTCATCACTTGACTTTTCTATGTTAACCTTAGATATGGTATCCATTATATTTTCTTCATATTTTACTTCTTCTTTAACTTGTGATTTAACAAAGTCTATGACATTTTGCGATTCATTTTCTGATATAAATGCACCTTGAAGTCTAACTGGCTTTGATGCACCTAATGGATAAAATAGCATATCTCCTTTTCCAAGTAGTTTTTCAGCTCCACCCATATCAAGTATTGTTCTAGAGTCTGTTTGTGATGAAACAGCAAATGCAATTCTTGAAGGTATGTTAGCTTTTATAACACCTGTTATAACATCTACTGATGGTCTTTGAGTTGCTACTATTAAGTGCATACCTGCTGCTCTTGCCATTTGAGCTAATCTACATATATAATCTTCTACATCATTAGCACTAGCCATCATAAGGTCAGCAAGTTCGTCTATTATTATAACTATCTTTGGAAGTTTTTCTTCACATTTTTCGTTATAACTTGTAATATCTTTTACTCCATTTTCAGCAAACATTTTATACCTTTTATTCATTTCTACAACTGCCCAATTAAGTGCATTAGCAGCTTTTTTAGGATCAGTTACAACTGGTATTAATAAGTGAGGTATTCCATTGTAATTTGCAAGTTCAACAACTTTTGGATCTATTAAAAGTAATTTAACTTCATCTGGTCTTGCTTTATACAATATACTACTTATTAATGTATTTACGCAAACACTCTTACCAGAACCTGTTGATCCTGCTATAAGTAAATGTGGCATTTTTCCTATATCACCGATTACCGGCTTTCCACTTATATCTTTTCCAAGAGCCATAGCAAGTGGAGAATCAAACTTTTTAAATTCTTCACTTTCAAATACCTCTCTAAGCCCTACCATTAAAGGAGTTTCATTTGGAACTTCTATACCTATAGCACTTTTACCTGGTATAGGAGCTTCCATCCTTATGCTTCTAGCGGCTAAACTTAACGCTATATCATCTGTTAAGTTTACTATTTTACTTACTTTAACTCCTGGACTTGGTTGTATTTCATATCGTGTTATAGTAGGACCAACTGTAACTTGATTAACTTTAGCTTCAACTCCAAAGTCTGCTAAAGTTTTTTCTAGTAAAGAAGCATTTTTTAACACTTTCTTTTTACTATTATCATCAGCCTTTTTATCTATCTTATTTAATAAATTTACACTCGGTATTTTATAATTATCGTAATTAGCTTCTTGTTTTATACTTATTGTTTGAGTTTTATCATTATCATAAGTCTTAGATGTCTTTATTGGTTGTTCTTTAACATCTTCATATACATCATTATCTATATTTTGTTTATTTGTATTTTGAAGCTCTTTTAATACATCTAGTTCTGATGACATACTTTGAGTACCTTCTAATATCTCTAAATAATCATCTTCTGCCTTATTAAATCCTACAATTTTTATAGTTTTATCTTCTATTTCATCATATTCATCTTCTATAACTTCTTCTTTGTTTTTATCTTTTTTCTTATCCTTTTTAAATAAACCTTCTTTTTTGACCATAGTTTCTTCATCGACTTCATCTGTAACCATTTCTATTACAGATTTCTTCATATTAGCCATTCGCTCTTTCATAGTTAAATCACTATTTTTTATTCCATTTGATTTAGCTTTTATATTTGATATTAAATCTTTTATAGATATTTTAAACACAAACATAATACCAGCTATAAGTGCAAATATGCTTATTAGCCATGCCCCAGTTATTCCAAATGCTTGTTTTATATAATAGGTCATAGTTGTTGCAATTAAACCACTTCCACTACCATCAACTCCCATTTGAATCACCGATTTAAACATTTCACTACTTAATGGACTTTCAACCGGAAGAGATTTAGCATTTAATAAACCATAGAATACAAATATAAATATTATTGTTAAATAATACATTTTCGTATTTTTAATTCTATATATATATTCGTTTCCATCAAAGAAACCAAGTATGCCCGTAGTAACTATTATAAATGGTATAAAAATAGACAGACCTCCAAATAATCCTTTAAAAATAGTCTGCATCATGCTTCCTACAAATCCCATTGAATTTGAATTTAAGCTATACAATAAAAATATACCTGTAAATATAGTAACTAAATTATGATATTCAGTATTAAATTCTAAATTTTGATTTTTTTTCTTACTTTTAGTATTTTTTTTCTTGGCCACCAATCTCACCTCTTTTATTCTTATGATTTAATAAATATATTATATCCTAATCATAGCAAAAAGTGTTAATGCATAAACACTAACACTTTAACTATATTTCTTAATTATATCATAAATTCTGTATATTAAACAAATCTTATTTATTAACATCTTCTTTTATAAGCTCTTTTAGCTTATTCATAGCTTCTTTTAAGCCTCCAACTTCATTTATAAGACCACATTCTACAGCTTCTTTTCCTATTAATACACTACCTACATCACTTACTAAATCTTCTTTTGAGTGCATTATTTTTTCAAGTGCTTCTCTTTCTATATTAGATGTTCTTATAATAAATTGTACTATTCGTTCTTGCATCTTTTTAAAATATTCAAAAGTTTCGTTAACACCTATAACAAGTCCATTAGTTCTTATAGGATGTACTACCATAGTACCAGTTGGTGCTATAAATGAGTAATCTCCTGCAGTAGCAAGTGGTACACCAATACTATGACTTCCGCCTAAAACTAAAGTTACAACTTTTTTCGATATACTATTTATAAGCTCTGCCATAGCAAGACCTGCTTCAACATCTCCACCTACAGTATTAAGTATTATAAGAACTCCTTTTATATCTTCATTTTCTTCTATTGAATATAACATTGGTATTATATGTTCATATTTAGTCGATTTTTTTTGAGGATTACCTACATAATGTCCTTCTATCTCTCCTATTATAGTTATACATTGTATATCTTTTTTAGCTTGTTGAGGCATATTGGGTACACCCATTTGCTTTATATTGTCTATTTCTTCATTTTTGATATCTTTATTTTCATTACCTAAGTCTTCATTTTTTAAGTTAATTTTACTTTTATTTTTTGAATATGATATGTAACTATTAGAATTTATATTATCTTCATAGTATCTCATAAATAAACACCTCTCAATATATACTTTTTAGTTAGTTTTACCAAGTAATAAAAAAAAATTCACTTAGAAGGTTTCTATAAATTAAACCTCTCTAAATGAATTAAAAAAAATCTACTTAATATATATCTTAATAAATGCCATCATATTCTATTATTATCATATCATTTCCTATTTTTCTAATACTTCTCCAAGGTACTTCTAAAACTGATTTATCTTTTTTAACTCCAAAAAATCCTCTTTCTCTAGGTATTAAAAGTGCTAATATATCCCCACTTACTTCATCTAGTATAAGGTCGCATTCGCCAACTACACCTAATCTTTCACCTGTTACAAGATTTACTATTTCCTTTCCCGCTATCTCAGATAAGTTCATGTTTATCCCCCACCTTATTTTATAATTTAATTTCTTCTACATTTCTTCCTACTATACATACACCCAATTTATCTAAATTAAAAATTTTATCTATAACGATTTTTACAATTTCGCTATCTACATTATCTATTGATTTTAATATATCATCTGTAGACTCTACTTTATTATTTAAAAGTAAAGATCTTCCTATAGACATCATTCTACTACTTGTACTTTCAAGGCCTAATATATAACTACCCTTTAATTGTTCTTTACTTTCTTTTATTTCAATATCTGTTAAATAGTGTTTTTTCATAGTCTTTATTTCTTCTATAATTGACTCATATACTTCTTTTAAATGATCATTGCTCATACTAGCAAATATGCCTAATTCACCACATTTTCTATATAAACTTTGAGAAGAATATATAGAATATACTAATCCTTTTTCTTCTCTTATTTTTTGAAATAACCTCGAACTTATACTTCCCCCAAGCACTGTATTTATAACAGCTAAAGCATATACTTCTTCATCATTTTCAAGAGGAACCGCTTCTAAACTAAGAGCCAAATTAACTTGTTCTGTATCTTTATTTTTACTTAAAAAACAACTTTTAAATTCTGCTTTTTTAATATCTATATCAACATCCCTTTTCTTCCAATTTTTAAATTTTTCTTCTATCTTATTTATTATTTCATTGAAATTAAAATTACCTGATATAGATATTACAGAATTATTTGGAACATAATATTTATTAAAGTACTCTAATAGTTTTTCTCTATTTAATCTTTTTAATGATTCTTCAGTTCCAATTATATTCATACCTAAAGCATCATCTTTGTATATATTTTCTGTTAATAAATCATAAGCCAAATCTTCTGGGGAATCTTCATACATTTTTAATTCTTCAATTATTACTGACCTCTCTTTGTCTAAATCTTCTTTATCAAATTTAGAATTTAATATCATATCACTAAGTACATCTATTCCTATACCTATATGAGAATTTAATAGCTTTACATAATAACATGTACACTCCTTGCTCGTAAAAGCATTTATTTGACCACCTAAATTATCTATTTCACTAGCTATTTGCTTAGATGTTCTATTTTTTGTTCCTTTAAATAGCATATGCTCTATAAAATGTGATACTCCACTTATTTCTTCATCTTCTATTCTAGAACCTGCATTTATCCATACTCCTAAAGAGATAGACTTTACATATGGTATTTCTTCACCTATTATAGTTAGTCCATTTTCTAATACATGTTTTTTATACATAACTTCTCCTCCAAGTTTATTGCATTTATTGTGTATATTAAGTTCATTAAATCAAATTATCTTTTTATTACATGTATTAAATTATAATTTAGTATATTAAGTTAATCAACTTTATTTAAAATATATTGCTAAGCATTCCAGCTTTTAATCCTTTCTCCTTTATTATTTGTATAATATCATCTAAGCACTGAGTAGTTGCATAAGTTGGATGCATTAATACTATACTCCCATCTTTTATATCTTTTTTCTTTACTCTTTCTATTATAACATCTGGTTCTTTTCTATTATTCCAGTCTATTGTATCAATATCCCATTTTATACTTGTATATCCAAGTTCATTTGCAGCTTTTATAGTCCCTTCTCCAAATGAACCTGCCGGAGCTTGGAAAAATTTAGTTTTTTCATTTATTATATCCTCTATTATTTTTTTAGATGTTTTTATTTGTTCTAAATTTTCTTCATATGAAAGTTTTGCATAATCTAAGTGTCTATGACCGTGATTTCCTATTTCATGACCTTCACTTTTTAGCTTTAATAGCATTTCTTGATTTTTTTCCGCCCATCTTCCCGTTACATTAAATGTAATTTTTACATCTTCTTTTTTAAGTACATCAAGTATTCCTTGTACATATTCAGTTTCCCAACCTAGGTCTACGTTGCAAGTTAATGCAACGTATCCACTGTTTTGTTTTGTACCTTGGGTATATGGAAGATTTGCTTGCTCCATAAATTCAAATGCAGGTTTAGTATCTTTATTTTTCATAAAAAATATTGCACCTGATAATAATACAACTGCTACTAATACCCACATAATAATTTTTTTCAATTTACTTTTGTTAAGTACCATCATTATCATTAAGGTTTCCTCCTATATGTATTATTGCTTGTTTATAAATACTATTATTAACTTAGGACAAATATGCAAAAAAGTTAATGTTAGACATGAAGTAGTTTTAAAATAATCCTCTCTTTTATTTTATTAAATAAATTCTTATAAAAAAAAGAAGCCTTATAAAAAGCTTCTCTTAAAATATTATTTTTCTTCTTTTTTCTCTATTTTTTCAGGTTTAGGTAATAATACTTTTCTAGATAAATTTACTCTACCTTTTTCATCTATTTCAGTGACCTTAACTTCTACTTCATCACCTATATTTAATACATCTTCAACTTTAGCTACTCTTTCGTGAGCTATATGAGATATATGAAGTAATCCTTCTTTTCCTGGAAGTATTTCAACAAATGCACCAAAATTCATTATTCTTGTAACTTTACCTGTGTAAGTTTGTCCTACTTCAGCTTCAGCTACTATATCATGTATTTTCTTTTGTGCAAGTTTTATCATATCAGAATCTGTTCCTGCTATAAATACTTCTCCAGTTTGTTCTATATCTATCTTAACTCCCGTTTCCTCTATTATCTTAGTTATAACTTTTCCACCAGGTCCTATAACATCTCTTATCTTATCTGGATTTATATTCATTGTTATTATCTTAGGAGCATACTTAGATAATTCTGGCTTTGGAGCTGATATTGTTTTTCTCATTTCATTTAATATATGTATTCTACCAGCTTTAGCTTGAGTTAATGCTTTAGTTAATACTTCTTTATCTATACCAGCTATCTTTATATCCATTTGTATAGCAGTTATACCTTTTTCAGTTCCTGCTACTTTAAAGTCCATATCTCCTAGGTGGTCTTCCATACCTTGTATATCAGAAAGTACTGCCACTTTATCATCATGCTTTATAAGACCCATAGCAATACCTGCAACCATATCTTTTAAAGGTACACCAGCATCAAGTAAAGATAATGTCGAACCACATACACTACCTTGAGATGTAGAACCATTAGAACTTAATACCTCTGATACTACTCTTATTGCGTATGGGAATTCTTCTTTTGATGGAAGTACAGGTACTAATGCTCTTTCTGCAAGCGCTCCATGTCCGATTTCTCTTCTTCCTGGTCCTCTTGATGGTCTAGCTTCACCAACACTATATGCTGGGAAATTGTAATGATGCATATATCTCTTACTTTCTTCTTCATCTAATCCATCTAATATTTGGACATCTCCTAATGCTCCAAGTGTAGCTATAGACATTACTTGAGTTTGACCTCTTGTAAATAATCCTGAACCATGAGCTCTAGGTATAAATCCATTGTCACACCATATAGGTCTTATTTCTTCTAATCCTCTATTGTCTGGTCTTATATTTTCATGTACTATTAATTTTCTTACTTCTTCTTTTATTATAGCTTGAAGCGTTTCTTCTATGTCTACTCCATAGTCTTCTAATAACTCTTCGAATTTCTCAAATGTTTCAGCTTTAACAGCATCCATTTTTTCCATTCTTTCAAGCTTTTCTATAGTTTTTACTGCTTCTTTCATTTTATCTGTAGCAAATTCACGAACTGCTTTTTCAACCTCTTCATCAGGTTTAAATAAAACTACTTCCATTTTTTCTTTTCCAACTTGTGCAGTTATTTCTTCTATAAATGCTACAACTTTTTTGATTTCTTCATGAGCAAATAGTATAGCTTCAAGCATTAATGCATCTGGTATTTCATCTCCACCAGCTTCAACCATCATTATAGCATCTTTAGTTCCTGATACTACTAGATGAAGAGAACTTTTTTCTCTTTGTTCTGCTGTTGGGTTAACAACAAATGCTCCATCAACTAATCCTATTAAAACAGATCCTGTAGGACCATTAAAAGGTATATCAGATATAGATAATGCTATAGATGATCCTATCATAGATACTATATCCGGTGTACAATCTTGATCTACTGATAAAACTGTAGCAACAACTTGTACATCATTTCTAAATCCTTTTGGGAATAATGGCCTTATAGGTCTATCTATAAGTCTTGATGTAAGTATTGCTTTTTCTGAAGGCTTTCCTTCTCTCTTTAAAAATCCTCCAGGTATTTTACCTACTGAATATAATCTTTCTTCATAATCAACACTTAGAGGGAAAAAGTCTATTCCATCTCTTGGTTTTGCTGATTTTGAAACATTTACCATAACCATAGTTTCCCCGTATCTAATTATGGCACTTCCACTAGCAAGTTCTGCTATTTTTCCTATTTCAACAGAAAGTTCTCTTCCTGCTAAATCCATTGTGAATATTTTATGCTCAAACATTAAAGTTTGTACCTCCTCTTTTGCTAAAACGCGTTTACTATCCTATGTATTATCTTATCAAAAATACAATATTTTAACAATACAAAAGTAGCTTGGTTACTTATCTTAATCATTATATGTATTATTTACACTTTGCTTTAAAATTAGTCATATTCTAATTTGAACAGCTTATAGCAAGTATTTCTGGACCTGTATGAGAACATATACAAGCTCCCCCTCTAGTTACTAATACTTTTTTAGCTTTTATTCTTTTTTGTACTTCTTTTTCAAGCTTTTCAAAATCTTTAAAATTATCTCCATATCCTATAGTAACAATTTTATCTTCTAAATATCCATTATTTTTTTCTAGTATTATGTCAACAAGCTTACTTGCTAGATTCTTGCTACCTCTAACCTTCTCTTCTAGATTTGCTTCTCCGTTAGGAAATGAAAATACAGGTACTATATTAAGAATATTTCCTATTATAGCTGTAGCTACAGATACTCTCCCGCTCTTTTTTAAATAATCTAAAGTCTTAGGTGCAAAAAATAACATTACACTTTCTCTAATAGAATCTAGTTCTTTTATTATTTCATCTACATTTAATCCTTCTTCTATTAAATCACATGCTTTTATAACAAATTGACCACTTCCTAAAGATAGACTCATCGTGTCAAATATATGTATATCATTTGCTTTTTCACCCATGTCAGATCTTGCAAGCATTGCACTTTGATATGTTCCCGATGATTTAGATGAACCATTTATACATATTATTTTATAACCTTCATCTATGTATTTATTAAATATTTCACTGAATTGAATATATGTAGCCTGAGATGTTTTTGGTATTTCCTTACTATTTTTTAATACTTCGTAATATTCTTCTTTACTTATATCTACTCCATCTTTATATTCTTTATCATTAAAGATTATAGTAAGCGGCACCACATCTAAATATGCTTTATTTTGAATTTCTTTTGGAATATCACATAAACTATCGCATATTAATTTTATTTTCAAATTTATCACCTCTATATAAACTTTTCTATATAATAGTCACCAATACCTTTTTATCTAATTAAAATTACAAAAAGCAGGTATTATAATACCTGCTTTCAATTTAAAATTAAAAATTACTTTCTTAATCCTAATTTAGCTATTAATGCTCTGTATCCTTCAAGATCTCTATCTTTTAAGTAAGCTAATAAGTTTCTTCTTCTACCAACCATCTTTAATAAACCTCTTCTTGAGTGGTGGTCTTTCTTGTGCATTTTTAAGTGATCATTTAATTCATTTATTCTAGCTGTTAATAAAGCTATTTGTACTTCTGGAGAACCAGTATCTCCTTCAAATCTTCCGAATTCTTTTATTATTTCAGTTTTGTTCATCTTGAGTTACCTCCAATATATTTTATAATCGCCAATAACTAAGCATAGATTTGGAGTAATCATATGCCGAGTAATGGTTAATTAATTTACTTATTTATTGTATCATAAATTTTATTATTTTGTAAATATACTTTATATATATATTTAGTATCTTTTTGAAGTTGTTCTTTTAATTCTTCAATTCCATTAAACTTTTTTTCATCTCTAATTCTTTCTAGAAACTCTATAGTTATAATTTTACCATATATATCATCATTAAACTCTAGTATATTTGTTTCAATAGATAATTTATTTCCATTTACTGTAGGGTTATAACCTACATTTGTAGCTCCATAGTATATCGTTCCATTAACATATACCTTTGTAGCATATATTCCAACTTTAGGTATAATTATATTTTCATCTATGCTTATATTTGCAGTTGGAAACCCTATTGTTCTTCCAAGTTTCTTTGAATGTATAACTTCTCCTGATAATTTATAGTTTCTACCTAGATATTTACGTGCATCTTCTACTTTGCCATCTAATATTAGTTTTCTAATATAGCTACTACTAATTCTTATATCATCTATTTTTACAGGATTTACTATTTCTAATAAAAATCCATTTTTTTTAGATAATTCTTTTAGTAAATCTATATTCCCTTCTTTATTTCTTGCAAAGGTAAAATCATGTCCCACTATTATCTTTTTAGCACCTAATTTATCAATTAATATATCTTTTACAAAGTCATATCCTGATATTTTAGTCATATATTCATCAAATGGTATATTGATTATATAATCTACACCCATAGTTTTTAGTATTTTTATTTTGTCATTATTAGTTATTATATTTTTTATAGAATTAGGTTTAAAATAGTTAACTGGATGATTATTAAAAGTAAAAACAGTACTTATTACATTATTCTTTTTAGCGTATTCGGTAGCTTTTTCTATCAATACTTGATGCCCCTTATGAATACCATCAAAGTTTCCAATAGTTACTACACTCTCTTTTATTGTATCTATTTTTTCTATCGATGTTATAGTATCCATTTTCCTTCCCCACTTAATTGAAATTTATACTATAAATAGTTTATCACTTTTTACACTTATAATATTATTTTTTCTTATTAATTTACCTATTCCAATAAATTCTTTAGAGCTATAAACTCTTACAAGTTCATCATTTTCATCAAAGTCTTTTTCTATAAACCTTCTTTCATCTATTATACCACCATTTATATAATACTTTTCAGCATTTTCATGTATTGTTATTTTATTAAAATTAGTTAATACATAGTCTATATCATATAAATGCTTTTCTAAAATATTATTATCTTTATATTCTTGTAACTCTTCAAGTGTTATACCATTTTCTAAGTTAAATTTACCTGATGAAGTTCTAAGTAAAAAAGACATATGCCCTCCACAACCTAAAACCTTTCCTACATCATAACATATACTTCTTACATAAGTTCCTTTAGAACATTTAACATAAAACATTACTTTATTATCTCTTATGCTAAGTATATTAAGTTCTTTTATATGAACAGGTCTAGTTTTTAAATTTATTTCATCAGCTCTTCCACTTCTAACTAAATCACACATTCTTTTACCATTTACTTTTAATGCAGAATACATAGGAGGTAATTGCTCTATATGACCTCTTTGAGTATCAAAAGCTTTTTCTATTTCTTCTTTAGTAAAACTAAAATTATCTACTCTTTCTAATATTTTACCTGATGAATCATATGTATCTGTAGTTATACCTAATGTTAACTCACAAATATATGACTTATCTTTATTTAATATAAGTTCACTAACTTTAGTCGCTTTTCCTATACATATAGGTAATACCCCTGATGCATCTGGATCAAGGGTACCTGTATGTCCAACCTTTTTTGTATTTAAAATCTTTCTTACAGCACTTACTACATCATGAGATGTCATACCTGTAGGCTTTATAATATTTACTATCTTATTCATATTTCTCACCTTGTAATGCTTTTACTACAGCTTCTACTATCTTCTTCTTTGCATCTTCTACACTAGAGTAAATAGTGCAACCTGCAGCTCTTATATGCCCTCCACCATTAAAGCTTTGAGCTATTTTACTTACATCTACATAATTTTTTGATCTTAGACTTACTTTAACTTCATTTTCTTTTTTCTCTTTTAGAAGTATTCCAACTTCAACACCTTCTATATCTCTAGTGTATGAAGTTATTCCATCTACATCATTAAAACTTATAACATTTCTTTTTAACATTTCTTTAGTTATCATTATACTAGCAATTTTTCCATCTACTATATCTAAAGTATTTAAAGCTTCACCTAATAATTTATAATAATTATATGGATTACTTTGGAATATTTTTTGAATTATAGTATCTTTTTTAGCTCCTTTTAATAAAAGATCCTTTGCCATTTCAAAACTACTTGGATGAGTATTTGAATACACAAAATTGCCAGTATCAGTTACTAATCCAGTATATAAACATGTAGCTATATCTTCATCTATTATATTTTTAGATTCACTTTTTTCATATTCCATCAGTAAATTATAAACTAATTCACAAGTTGATGATGCATCAATATCTATATAATTAAAATCACCATAATAATCATTACTTGCATGATGATCTATGCATATTATCTTTTTAGCATTATTTAATAATTCTTGACTTAAGCAAATTCTATTTTTATCTCCACAATCAAGTGCTATTATACTGTAATTATTTAAGTTGACTTCTTCAGATTTTAATATTTTTATATCTTCAACTAGAAACTTTAAATTTTGAGGAGTATTATCATCTAATACATAAGAAACGTTTTTCCCTAATTTATTTAAAGCATAATACATTGCTAAAGTTGAACCTATATTATCTCCATCTGGACTAATATGAGAAGTAACGATGAAATCATCGTTACTTCCTTTTAAATATTTTATTATATTATTTATATTATTCTTCATCTAATTCTTCCTCGTCAAATGAAGATGCTGTTGCTCCTTCATTAACTTTTTTGATTAAATGATCCATATACATACCATTTTTAATAGAGTCATCAACTTTAAATATTATTTGTGGAGTATGTCTAAGTTTAACACTTCTACTTACTTCTCTTCTTATATAATTTACTGCACTCTTTAAACCTAATAGTGTTGATTCTTCATCTCCACCTAATATACTTACATAAACATATGCATAGCTTAAATCATTTGTAACTTCAACATCAGTTACACTTACCATAGATGTTATTCTAGGGTCCTTTATTCCACTTATAAGCATTGAACTTATAACTTTTTTTATTTCTTCTGCTATTCTCTTTGTTCTGTTATATGATGCCATTAATATCGACCTCTTTTAATCTATTTTAATTTTCTTTCTACTTCTTTAGTTATATAAGCTTCTATTATATCGCCTTCTTTAACGTCATTGTAGTTAACAAAACTCATACCACATTCGTATCCTTGATTAACTTCTTTAACGTCATCTTTAAATCTCTTAAGAGCAGCTAATTGTCCTTCATGTATTATGAATCCATCTCTTACTATTCTTACTTTAGAGCCTCTAAATACCTTACCACTAGTTACATAACATCCAGCTATAGTTCCAACACCTGATAACTTAAATGTTTCTCTAACTTCAGCTTTTCCTGTATCTTCATCAACATATTCTGGGTCTAACATACCAGTCATAGCTGCTTGAACATCTTCTATAGCTTTGTATATTATAGTATACGTTCTTACATCTACACCTTCTTTTTTAGCAAGTACTTCTGCACTTGGAACTGGTCTTACGTTAAATCCTATTATTATTGCATTAGATGCAGTTGCAAGTGTAACATCTGATTCAGTTACAGCACCAACTCCACCATGTATTACTCTAACTGCAACTTCTTCGTTAGATAATTTTTCAAGAGATTGTTTAACTGCTTGAACAGAACCTTGAACATCTGCTTTTACTATTATAGGTAATTCTTTAACTTCAGCATCACCCATTTGAGCAAAGAAGTCATCTAAAGACATTCTTTGGTTAGATTTTAACATTTCTTCTCTAGCCATTTGTTGTCTTTTTTCAGCTACTAATCTTGCAGCTTTATCACTTGGAACTGCAACAACTTGGTCTCCACCTTGTGGAACTTCTGATAATCCTAATATTTCTACTGCTGTAGAAGGTCCCGCAACTTTAACTCTCTTTCCTTTTGAGTTTATCATTGCTCTTACTTTACCACTTGCAACACCTGCAACTATAGGATCTCCAACTCTTAAAGTACCACCTTGAACAAGTACTGTTGCAACAGGTCCTCTACCTTTATCAAGTTGAGCTTCTATCACTGTACCTACAGCTCTTTTATTTGGGTTAGCTTTTAATTCTTCCATTTCTGCAACTAAAAGTACCATTTCAAGTAATGTATCTATACCTTCTCTTTTTAAAGCTGATACTGGAACGCATATAACATCTCCACCCCAGTCTTCAACTAATAATCCTTGATCAGCTAATTCTTGCTTAACTCTATCAGGATTTGCTCCTGACTTATCTATTTTGTTTATAGCAACTATTAATGGTACATTTGCAGCTTTAGCATGGTTTATTGCTTCTATTGTTTGAGGCATTATACCATCATCTGCAGCAACAACTAATATTGCCATATCTGTAACTTGAGCTCCTCTAGCTCTCATAGATGTGAAAGCTTCATGTCCTGGAGTATCTAAAAATACTACTTTTTCTCCATTTACCATAACTTCAGAAGCACCTATATGTTGAGTTATTCCTCCAGCTTCACTTGAAGTTACGTTAGTTTTTCTTATAGCATCAAGTAAAGAAGTTTTACCATGGTCAACATGTCCCATTACAGTAACAACTGGTGGTCTTTTTACTAAGTCTTCTTCCTTATCTTCTTCTATATTTATTAAAGCATCTATTGCTTCTAATTCTTCTTCATCATTAGCTGAACCTTCAACTAATTCAAATCCATATTCACTAGCAACTAATGACCCTATTTCAAAACTTATTTCTTGATTTATTGTTGCCATTGTTCCCATCTTCATAAGCTTCATTATTATTTCAGATGCAGATTTATCTAGTTTAGTAGCTAGTTCTTGAACTGTTAATTTTCCATCTATAGCTATAGTATTTCCATTAGCTGCAGCTATTTCTTCTTTTAATATTTCAAGTACTAATTCTACTTCATCTTCTTCTAGTTCAGAGTCTTTATTTTCAGCATTTATTTCTAATTCTTTTAATTTGGCTAATACGTCTTCATTAGACATTTTTAATTCATTTGCAATTTGGTATACTCTTGTTTTTGACACAAGATCACCCCCTATTATATTTTTGGTATTTCCATTAGTTCCAATATTTTATTGGCAAAATTGACATCTTTAACTCCTAAAACTGATCTTGGAGCCTTTCCTATTGAATATCCTAGTTCTAATTTACTTGAGAAATATACATATGGGATATTTCTATAACTAGATTTATCTTTAAATAATTTTTTAGTATTATCCGATGCATCATCTGCAACAATAACTAGTTTAACATTCCCTCTTTTTAGTTCAAGTAGCGTCGAATCATCTCCTGACACTATTTTCCTTGCACGAGTTGCAAGGCCTAAAAATGAGTATATTTTATCTTTATTAGTCTTCATATTTTTGTAACTCCTCAAGTAGATTTTCATATACCTCGTTAGGTACTTCTATTTTGAATGCTCTATTTAAGGCTTTAGACTTTATTGCCTTTTTTAAGCACTCGGCATCTTTACATATATATGCACCTCTACCGTTTGCTTTTCCTGTTGGGTCTAAAAATATTTGACTTTCTTTATTTTTAACTATTCTCATTAACCCTTTTTTAGAGTCTCTTTCTTGACAAGCTATACACTTTCTTTGAGGTACCTTTTTAATCTTTTGCAAAGGTCATCCCTCCTTATTCTTGATCTTGTTTTGCTTGTGATTCGCTTTTTATATCTATCTTCCAATTAGTAAGTTTGGCTGCAAGTCTTGCATTTTGTCCTTCTTTACCTATTGCAAGTGATAATTGATAGTCTGGAACTACTACTAAAGCAGATTTTTCTTCTTCATTAACTTCTACTTTTTCAACCTTTGATGGACTTAATGATGCAGATATATATTCAGCTGGATCGTCGCTATACTTAATTATATCTATTTTTTCATCTCCAAGTTCATCAACTATATTTTTAACTCTTGAACCTTTAGGACCAACACAAGCTCCTATTGGATCTATTTTTTCATCTATTGATTTTACTGCCATCTTAGTTCTTGAACCTGCTTCTCTTGATACAGATTTTATTTGAACTATACCTTCAAATATTTCAGGAACTTCAAATTCAAATAATCTCTTAACTAATCCTGGATGACTTCTAGATACTACTATTTGTGGTCCTTTATTAGTTTTCTTTACTTCTAGTATATATACCTTTATTTTTTGTCCTGCTTGATAATGCTCTCCTGGTATTTGCTCAGCTTGAGTCATTATAGCTTCTATTCTACCTAAATTTACATATACTATATTTTTATTTACTCTAGCTACTTCTCCTGTAACTATTTCATTTTCTTTATCCATAAACTCATTATATACTATTTCTCTTTCAGCTTCTCTTATCCTTTGAACAACAACTTGCTTTGCAGTTTGAGCTGCTATTCTTCCGAAATCCTTAGGAGTTACTTCATTTTCTATTATATCTCCTAACTCATAGTTTGGACTTATTTCTCTTGCATCTTTTAGTTCAATTTCAAGGAAAGTATCATATAAGTCAGATTCATCAACTACTACTCTTTGAGAGAATACTCTAACATCTCCTCTTTCTCTATCAATTTCAACTCTAACATTTTGTGCTGATCCAAAGTTTTTCTTATATGCTGTTAAAAGAGCTTGTTCTATAGTATCTATAAGTACTTCTTTATCTATCCCTCTGTCTTTTTCTAATTCATCTAATGCTTCCATAAATTCATGATTCATTGCTATTATTCCTCCATAATTATCTTTAACTAAAACTTTATTGCAAGTCTTATAAGTGCAACTTCTTTTCTTGTAAAATCTACTTCTTCGCCATCTATTATAACTTTTATATTATTATCTTCAGTTAATCCAACTAGTTCTCCTTCAAATTGTTTAGAACCATTCATTGGTTTGTATAACTTTATTTCAACATCTCTACCTTTGTATCTTTCAAAGTCTTTATCTTTTTTAAGTGGTCTATCAAGTCCTGGTGAAGATACTTCTAAGAAATAATTATCTTTTATAGGATCTTTTTGATCTAGTATTTCACTTAATTCTCTACTAACTAATTCACAGTCACTTAAAGATATACCACCCTCTTTATCAAGATAAACTCTTAAGTAATATTCTCCAGCTTCTTTAACATATTCTATATCTACTATTTCAAAGTTTTTAGAATCAACTATAGGTTGAACTATTTCTTCTATTGTAGCTTCTATACTTTTTCTCATTTGTGTTTCCCTCCTATTCAGTTGTAAAATTTTTAAAACAAAAGAGTGAGCACTGTTGTCCCACTCTTAGTTTCTGCAATATATACTATTTTATATACTATAATAACATATATTAGTTTTTGTTGCAAATTTTAATTAAATCTAAATAAATTAATCATTATTTTTACTTATATTTTTATTTAATATATTTTTTATTAAAATAATGATAATTGATTTTCATCACTCATATTATTAAGTGAACCATGATTAGTAAGTGTTTCGATAACTGTTTTTGAAATTTTAGTTCTCTTTCTAAGTTCTTCTTTAGATATAAACTCTCCATTTTCTCTTTCTTTTTGAATATTTATAGCAGCATTTTCTCCAACCCCTTGAAGAGCTATCATAGGAGGAAGTAACAATTTTTCTCCTACTACCTTAAATTTACTTGCATCTGACTTATATATATCAACAGGAAGTATTTTTATACCCCTTGCATACATTTCAAGTGCAACTTCAAGTACTGTTAACATATTCTTTTCTTTTGCTGTTGCATCATTTCCTAAACTTTCTATCTCTTGTATTCTAGTTTTAATAGCTTCAATACCTTTAACAATTAAGTCTGCATCAAAATCTTCTGCTTTTGTAGTAAAATAAGTTGCATAAAATGCTTCTGGATAATGTACTTTACAATAAGCAAGTCTAAATGACATCATAACATAAGCTACAGCATGAGCTTTTGGGAACATGTACTTTATTTTTTGACATGATCCTATATACCACTCTGGAACATCATTTTCATGCATTTCTTCTATATGTTCAGGCTTTAATCCTTTACCTTTTCTTACATTTTCCATTATTGTAAAGGCATTCTTTGGCTTTAATCCTTTAAATATAAGATAGTTCATTATATCATCACGAGTAGATATAACTTCCTCTATGCTAACTATATCGTCTCTAACTAGATCTTGAGCATTATTTAGCCAAACATCAGTCCCATGGGAAAGTCCAGATATACGAACTAATGCATCAAAAGTTGTCGGCTTTGTATCAAGTAGCATTTGTCTAACGAATTTTGTCCCAAATTCTGGTATTGCAAGAGATCCTATAGGACAGTTTATTTCTTCAGGCGTTACTCCTAATGCCTTAGTTGATGTAAATAAAGACATTGTTTCTGGATCATCTAAAGGAATTTCTGTTGCAACTATTCCCGTTATATCTTCTAGCATTCTTATCATAGTCGGAGCATCGTGCCCAAGTATATCAAGTTTTAATATACGTCCACTTATAGAATGATAGTCAAAGTGTGTTGTTATAACTCCACAACTTGTATCATTTGCAGGATATTGTATTGGTGTAAAGTCATAAACATCTTTATAATGAGGAATAACCATTACTCCACCTGGATGCTGTCCTGATGTTCTCTTTACTCCTGTACATCCATTAGATAATCTTAAGACTTCAGCATTTGGAACGTGTATATTATTTTCTTCTACATATTTTTTAGCATATCCAAATGCTGTTTTTTCTGCTACTGTACCTATTGTTCCTGCTCTATAAACATAACCTTCACCGAATAATTCTTCTGTATATTTGTGTATTACAGGTTGATAATCTCCAGAGAAATTAAGATCTATATCTGGTTCTTTATCACCTTCAAAACCAAGAAAAGTCTCAAATGGTATATCATGCCCTTCTTTTCTAAGTGGTTTTCCGCACTTAGGACAATCTTTATTAGGTAAATCTACCCCCGAACCATACTCTCCTATTTCAAAGAAATGAGAATATTTACATTCTGGATTATCACATATATAATGAGCTGGTAATGGATTAACTTCTGTTATATCACTCATTGTAGCTGCAAATGATGAACCTACAGATCCTCTTGATCCAACTAAATATCCATCACTTAATGATTTTGTAACAAGTTTTTGAGCTATTATATACATAACTGCATATCCATTACCTATGATAGAATTTAACTCTCTATCAAGTCTAGCCTTAACAACTTCTGGAACTGGATCTCCATAAATTCTTTTTGCTTTTGCATAGCACATTTCTCTAAGCTCAACATCAGATCCTTCTATTACTGGAGGATAAGTATCATCTGGTATTGGTTTTATAACTTCAACCATATCAGCTATTTTATTAGTATTGGTTACAACAACTTCATATGCCAGTTCTTCACCTAGATATTTAAATTCCTCTAGCATTTCATCTGTTGTTCTAAAATGAAGATAAGTTTCTTCTTCATCAACTTTAAACCCTTGAGAATATTTTAGAATTTTTCTTAAAACTGCTTCATGCTTTTCTAAAAAATGAACATCTCCTGTTGCTACCGGGATTTTTCCAAATTTAATTGCAGTTTCAATAAGTTTTCTATTTAAGTCCCTTAATTCTTCTTCATCTTGAACTTCACCTTTATCAATCATAAATCTATTGTTATCAATAGGCATTACTTCTATATAATCATATAAATCTATTATTTTAGCCATTTCTTCATCATTTACATTTTTCTTAACAGCCTTAAATACTTGTCCTGCTTCACAAGCTGAACCAATTATAATACCTTCTTTATATTTTTCTAGAACACTTTTTAATATTCTAGGCGCTCTATAAAAATGATTAACATGAGCATCTGATATTATTTTATATAAATTTTTAAGACCTGTATAATTTTTAGCTATTAAAGTTATATGGCTAGTTCCTAACTTTGTATAATCAACCTTACCTAAAACTTCATTTACTTGTTGTAGTGTTTTAGCTCCTTTTTTATCTAACATTTCTAAGAATTTTATAAATATATGAGCTGTAGCCTGTGCATCATCAACAGCTCTATGATGATTTAAAAGAGGTACACCTAGTGCTTTTGCTACTACATTTAATCTATGCCTCTTTAATTCTGGAAGTAAAACTCTAGCCAATGTTAATGTATCTATACTTTTATTTTTAAACTCTATATTTTGTTGTCTACACTTTTCAGATATAAAACTCATATCAAATTCCGCATTATGAGCAACTAATACACTATCTCCAATAAATTCTATAAACTTAGGTAAAACCTCTTCTATAGTAGGCTTATCTTTAACCATATCATTAGTTATTCCTGTTAACTCTTGTATCTTGTAAGATATATCCTTTTGTGGATTTATTAACTCACTAAATTTATCTACAACTTTAAAATTTTCAATTTTTACAGCACCTATTTCAGTTATTTTATCATTTGTATTTGAAAAACCAGTTGTTTCTATATCAAATACTACAAATGTTTGTGAAAGTTCTTTATTATTAGCATCTTGTACTATATCTTCTGAATCTTCAACTAAATATCCTTCTACACCATAAAGTATTTTTATATCTTTACCTTTAGCAGCTCCCATTGCCTCTGGAAATGCTTGAACAACTCCATGATCGGTTATTGCAATTGCCTTATGCCCCCATTTAGCAGCTTGTTGTATTAATTTTTTTGTTGAGGTTACTGCATCCATAGATGACATTTGAGTATGTGCATGAAGTTCTACTCTTTTTACTTCACTTTTATCTATCCTCTCTGGCTTTTCTTCAATTCTTATACCACTTATGGTCATTGTAAGTTCTCTTTGGTAGATATCATACATTGTATCTCCCTTTATTTTTACATAAGCTCCTTTAGATATCTTACCTAGTACACTATCTTTATTAGTATCATTTAAAAATAATTTACAACTTATAGAACTTGTAAAGTCAGTTATAGATACTATTAAAAGTATCTTCCCATTTCTAAGTTCCTTGGTATCTATATCAAATATTTCACCTACTATACTTACAGTTGCAGAATTATTATTTAAATCACATATTTTTTCAATCATAGCATTTACATTTTCACCATATATTAATTTGTCATCGTATTCTGGTTTTATAACATAAGCTGCTTCTTCATCATTTGATTTTTCTTCCTTAGAATTAATTTCTAATTCTCTAATTTTTTCTTCTACTATCCTTTCACTTTTTCTAATTATACGTTTAACATCCACTTCTTCATCTATTGCTTTTTCTATAGTTATATTAATATCTATTCCAAGTTCTTCATTTAACCTAGACTTAAGTATATAAGCTATATTTAGCTTCATCAATCTATCATAAAAAAGTCCTTTTGGAAGTTTTATCTTTAAATTATCTTCTATACATAGATACTCTATTTGTTTGTACCATCCTGAAATAGATGGACATAGCGCCTTAAATATATAAATAATATTTATCCAATACATTTTTATTATGTCTTTATTTTCTTTTTTATCAAGTCCAGTATATGAAATTTTAATTTTTATATCTTTAAAATATGAAAGCTTTAATTTTAACTCTTCTTTTAAACTATCTAAAATGTCATATGATATTATAGATTTTGAAGTCAAATGAAAGTATACTATTTTATCTTCTCTGAAATAAACTACTTTAGACACATATACATCTTTCAATTGTTTATTTAATATATTATTATTTATTTCTAGTCTATCTAAATAATCTTTTACACTCTCCAAAGTATCACTTCCTTTTACTATTCTTAAAGTAAATATTATATCACAGGTTAATTACTCTTATTAAATTTTTTATATATTAAGAAATTATAAAATATGTATTATATTTATAATTATAACTTAATAATCACAATTTAATTTTATAACATATTTTAATTAATATATATTATATGTACTATAATTACTTGATTTTTTAATTGGATTAGCTACAAATTCTAAACATTTTAATATTATATTACAAAGACAAAAATGTGAGGCGGTGTTAATATGTCCTGTGTCCCAGAAGTAGATTTTAATAAAATAATATATTGTTATAATGATTTAGGTGAAAAAAAATTACTAAAAAAATCTTTATCTGCACTTAATATAAATAAAAGAATTTTTCTATTTTACGCTAAAAATAGCCACATACCTATATGTGCTCTACCTAAATTTAGACTTGTATTATCTTCTAGAAGTGGTTTTTTATCATTTTGTTATAATTTTTTTCACTTTATGGGTTGTTATAGTTATCCTATACCCGTATCTAAAACAAATATAGAATCAATTGCAAAATTTGTCTTATCTCATGAAATTGGTCATATTTTAGATCCAGATGTTTACACCTCAAAAGAAGAGTATACAGATATATTATCTAGTATTGTTGATAAGTTAATTGAATATAATATAGACATTGAAAAATCTGATTTCTATAAAAAAAATCTTCCTTCTGATTTAGAAGAATGTGTTATCTTATTAAAAAGAAATTTAATTTCTAGAGAAGCTAAAGCTTGGGATATAGCAAAAAATATTGTTGTATTTAATAATCAAGAAGATATGTACTTATT
Source organism: uncultured Romboutsia sp. (assembly GCA_904418825.1). Taxonomy (GTDB): domain Bacteria; phylum Bacillota; class Clostridia; order Peptostreptococcales; family Peptostreptococcaceae; genus Romboutsia. The sequence goes on from CAJFPU010000003.1 coordinate 34,917, forward strand.
TGAGAGAATTAGAGAGTATGCACTTGCTACTTATAACTTCGGAAACTTAAAAAATATTGTAAAAGAACATAATATAGAAAATATTTTAAAATATAGAAAATATTTTATAAATTAATATAGTTTATATAAAAAGCTAAGTAATATGATTATTTGTATTACTTAGCTTTTTACTATAATAAAATTCACTTAAATATACTTATGTAATTATATAAATAATTTTTATTTATAATTAGGTACTTCAAAATTTAAATTACTTGCTGTATCATACATACTTACTAATTTATACATTATACCTGATATTCCATTAGCCCAATTTACATCTGTTGCATATTGATGGAATGAATACTCATAATTAAATTTCATTTTATATATAGTATTTTGATTATATTTTGAACTTTTTATATAGTTATCTCTTATCCATTTAGCCGATCCATCTATAGTCTTTTCAATACTTGTCCACCCATTAGAATATGATGCTTCCGCTCCTGAAACATTTGCACTCTTATCTATAGCACCAATTCCAAAGAAATTATATACAGTAACTGGCTGAGGTAGAGTATTACCTTTATAGCTAGTTATAGTTTGACCTTGAGCAAGTACTGACTTTCCATAACCAGTTTCCCACATAGCATGAGAAACTAAATATATTAAATCTATATCATACTTTTTTGCAGCATCTATAAATGTTTTACCTTGATTGTAAAATACTGTATTTTTTCCATTTACTTTTGGTAATGAATTTAGATATGAATTTAATTCACTTTCACTTACCCCACCTTTGTATGTATCTAATCTTAAAAATTGCATCATACCTCTATTACTACTTGTAAAATTCCCTGGATTTAAATAATATTCTAAATCAGATTTACTAGCAGGTGAAAAAGCTCTACTTTGTGCCATAACATAAGTCGTTGATTCTTCACTGCTTCTTGATATACTTGATGATATGACATTACCACCTTCTAATGCTTTTTTATACTGAACATCTACATGATCTTTAAGTGTATAATTTAAAGCTTTATAATTTATAATTGCTCCATTTACATTTTCTACACTATCTCCGCCAACTACAGGTGGTACTTGTTCACTACTAGTTATCTTATCTAAATACATAGTTGCTACATATGCAGTTGTATTATTATAATTTATTTTTGACCATCCTGCACTTTCCGATATTACTTCTACATTACTTCCTTTGTTTAACTTTCCTATTGACGAATAACTTGTTGATGGCCCTTTTCTTACATTTAATCCATTTGTATTTACTACTTTTATTTCTTTATATTGCTCTGTACTATCTTCTGTATTCGTAGTTTTTTTGTCTAAATACATAGTTGCTACATATGCAGTTGTATTATTATAATTTATTTTTGACCATCCTGCACTTTCTGATATTACTTCTACATTACTTCCTTTGTTTAACTTTCCTATTGACGAATAACTTGTTGATGGTCCTTTTCTTACATTTAATCCATTTGTATTTACTACTTTTATTTCCTTATACTGCTCTGTACTATCTTCTGGTTTTGTATCTGACGTATTAGTCGATACTGTTTTTAAATATCCGCTAGATACATATGCAATTTTATTATTATAATTTATCTTTGACCATCCTGCACTTTCTGATATTACCTGAACTTTCGTTCCTTTATTCAACTTTCCTATTGATGAATAACTTGTTGACGGTCCCGTTCTTACATTTAATCCATCTGTATTTACTTCCTTTATTATGTAATTTGTATTAGTTTTATCTATGTATTGACTTGCAACATATCCTAATCTTGAGTCATACCTTACCTTTGACCATCCTGCACTTTCTGATATTACTTCTACTTTTTCACCTTTATTTAAAACTTTTATTATACTATAACTTGTCCCAGCACCAGTTCTAAATTTAAGCCCATCTGTATTTACTATTGCTATATTTTCTGATGTATTAGTATTATTGTTTGTATCATTATTTGATATTGATATATATGAAGACGATGCCCATCCTTGCTTTCCTGATGCAGTCTCTATTTTATACCATCCATTAGATGATTGTAATATGTTAACTTTATCATTTTTCTTTACAGTAGTTACTATTTTATAACTTGTACTTGGTCCACTTCTTACATTTAGAGAAGATGCTGTAACTGTACCTATATTTGATGCATATGCATTATTAGCTGCCATAGGTATCATCGCCAATGTTGCTAACGCTACCTTACTTTTCATACCTATTTCTCCTTTACAATTTTTTACATATATTTTAATTATAAAATATACATTTTATTTAGTAAAGCAACTTATATAAAAGTTCTATTTATATATACATATCTTGAGTATTTAATTTAAGATATGTATATTATTAAACAAGTAAATATATATAATAATTTTTTATATTAAGTTTTCTACATAGTATTTAAAGATTTCTTTTGAAGTATTATATATTAAAAAAAGCTAGGAAAAAATCCTAGCTTTTTTTGATATATTTTTATACTTATTTATTATTTTTAATATAAATGGAAGTTTGTTACTATGCTATATCCATAAAATAATGTAACTAAATATCAATATTATTTATGGTTAAATTTTATGATTTAATTGCCCACTTATTATTTTACAAAATATATAACTTTATTTTATAATATGTTATATTATCTATGTTATATGTTACAATATTTTATAAATATTATTATATTCATTAACAAATTATATTTAATTTATAAATAAAACTTTATAGTCTTTATTTTTCTTTTAAATATTGTATTAAATAAAATAATAAGTCTGTTTATAATATATGATATATACTATATTATCTTTTTATCATATAAACCTTCTAAACCAGCTTTTCTAACTCTTTCTAATGCAACATTACTATCTGTACTATAGAAACCTAATCCTTTCATTCGCTCAAAGTAAATGCTTCCAGCAAAAGTAAATCTTAACATTTCACCATCAGGTTTATTTATTTCATTATTAGAGTATGCAATAAAATCTCCTATTAATAAATTTGTCGGCAATTGAATTAAGTATTTATCTGCACAATATCTAACAGCATTATGTCCTGCTAAACTACCTGTGCATATTGCCTCTGTATGACCTACATGAAATCCTGATTTTTCTCCACCAACAAATAAATTTGACATACCTTTAGCTCTCATATAATTATCTCTTTTAGCAACAGACATATATCTAATAGAATTTCCTCTCCCTCCAGAATAGGGATCCACTATAAGAGCATTTTCAAACCCAGGTACCATTCTTAAAATTTCTAGATTATAAAAAGGTTCCATAAGTTTAGCATGACCTGTATCAATTAATACTATATTTTGTGCAAACTCTGGTAATGCATATTGTTGACATACTTTTATATCTAATATACCTTCATTTATAAGTTCTTTAGGTAATGGAATTACCGCACATCCTTTTTCATCTAATTCCTTTTGTATTTCCTCACTTAAAGATTCTTTTAAAAGCTTCATAGAACCACTAAATGCACCAAACTCACCACTTTTTCTTTTACCTACCATATCCTCTAATCCACATTTACTTGTTATACTTACTCTTCCTCCAAATGATGGACATCTTAGTACACACATTGCACATCCATTCCCATAAGCTGAACAATTTCCCATAGGTCCTGTTGAACCAGTAGTTTCAACAAATGCATCTCCATATATAATTTCTCCATCTTCTAGTATAACTGCTAATAATTTATCATCTTCTCTCTTAACATCTATAACTCTACTAAAAAATCTAATTTCTATTCCCATATCTCTAATCTTATCTCTTACAGGTTTTTCTATCTTCGTTACATTATAAATAGTAGCATGACTATGTCCAGGGAAATCTATATCTCTATGAGTTGAGTATTTATCAGTTATTTCAAATAATTCTCTTGCACCAAGTGCTATTGCCTCTTCAGTAGCGCTATATCTACCATTATTTCTCATTATTCCACCAACATTACCAAGTCCTAAAAGTAAATCAGTTTTTTCTAATAATAAAACATCTGCACCTGCTTTTTTAGCAGCTATAGCAGCTGCACATCCTGACCATCCGCCTCCAATAACAACTATTTTCGCCATAATAAATCCTCCTAAAACTTAATTAAATATTTTTTAAATACTCTCTACTATTAACTTGTGCTTTACATGTCTTAACCATTACTCCATTTAAATCTATACAACAAGCACCACATATACCTTCGCCACAACATATTAAATTATTATTAGATATTGCCAACTTTATATTTTCATCTATAGAATCAACTATATCCATTACAACTTTGCTAAAACTGTTACTCGCTCCACTATATACCAATTTTATAGAATTAGATTTTATATAATCCGCTATAAATTTTTTATCTTCCTCTATGTCTATATGATATATATTTGCCCCTAGAGAATTTATTTTTTGAACAACAGTATCTATAATTACACCATTGTGGTTTATAAAAACATCGACTTTGTTATTATTATCTATTAATCTTTGGATTACATTTATTGAATTTACTTGAGATAAGCCATTTAATATGATTAAACAATTAGAATTTGATATGCTTTTTATGTCTTTTATTCCAAACAATCCATTAAAATAAGGACCTTTAATATAAACTTTATTGAATTTAATTATATCTTTAGTTTTTACTCCTACAGTTTTTATAACCATTTCTAAATTACTAGTATCTAAATCAACATCCATTACTGAAATCGGAGCACTAAATACATTGCTTTTTTTATCTTCACTCTTAACTAAAACATATGCTCCTGGATTACATAAGTCTTTTGATATTTCTTTTGGTATTTCTACGTTAATAAGATAAGTATTTTCTTCGATTAAGGTAATATTTTTTATATTACATAAATATTCTTGCCTCTCTACTACCGAAAATTTCTTATTATGATTGACTTCATTATAAACACATACGCCTTGCCATATACAATCACATATCTCATTTTTATTTAACATATTACATCCTATACAATCTTTAGAATATGCAAGATGACACGGACAGTATTTGCTACCTAAATCTGCACATGATAAAGTTTTCATTTTTTCACTTCCTTAATGCTATATTTTAAAACTTATATTAATACCTATACTATATAAGTTATTAATTATATCAATTTTTGTTACAGAAGTATTTTTAATACTTCTATTTTATAAACATCAAAAATATAATTTAATTAGTAATAGTCTATTTTAGTTTGCTATTTATTGTTAAAAATTATAGCTAATTTATAAATTTTGTTAATTTAACTCTTTGTGCTAGTTAAATTCAATTGTTGAAAATACTACAGTTTAACAAGATATATTTTAATAATTAAAAAACTTTATATAACAATTTCAATATATTTAATAAAATAACTAACACAACAGATTAATTTAAATTTAATAAAGGAGATTCACATGAACAATACATTCCTTTTTTCAAACACTCATTTAATTATTTTATTTATTTTCTCTATATTTTTATACTTATGTCCTAAATTCACAAAACATCTACTGCCATATAGCTATGTAGTTGAAAAAATAATTTGTATTTTGATTATATTAGAAATTACTTTTGAACAATTTTCTTATCTCTCAATGGGAAGCTATGATGTATATACATGTTTGCCTATTAGAATATCAAGATTTACATCTTATATTTGTATAGCTATATTATTTTTTAAAAATTATCAATTATTTAATATATTTTTTTCATGGAGTATAGTATGCTCTATCGGAGATATGATATTTTTCCCAAACTTAGGCTATAGATTTCCAAATATATTATATTACTTATTCTTTTTTTCAAATTGTATATTAATTTATACAACTGTTTACTTAACTGAGGTTAGAAAATTTAATATAAATAAATATGCATTGAGAGATAATTTCATTTTTTGCATACTTTACTTCTCTTTTATATACTTTTTAAATAATTTTACAAATGCACATTATCCATATAGTTTTTCAAGCTATAATTATCTAAGTATAATTATATTTACTTTAATTACAACTATAATTTATATACCTATCCTATTTTTTAATAAATAATTTATTTTTAATTTTATGAATAAAAAAAATAAATTTATTTATACAAAAAAGCTCGCTATTTATAGCGAGCAAATAATTTTTTATTTTCATATTTAATGTAAGAAGAAAATAAAAATCTTAGGCTAAGTAAATTATAGCATAACTTAATCAATACTTGAATTCTTTATTTCTATATTTTGCTATAATTGAATCATTTTACATCTTAATTTTTATATTATCTATATACATATAGTTTATATACCCTTTATATATGTTTTTATACTTAGTTTTTATTATCTATTTACTTAACATAATTTTTTATTGTTAAATATATTTTATAAGTAATAAAAAATATCAATATTTAATTTAATTTTGTTTGTTATTTTGAGATAGTTTTTGAAGTTTTTCAATTACCTTAGGTGTTATAGTTAATATATTGTCTATCATGTTTATATTATTATCCAAACTCATAAGTCTAGTTTCTCCATTTTCTACAACAACAAATGCTACTGGTTGTATACTAACAGCCCCTGCACTACCACCAGCAAAATTAGTATCATTTTTATCTCTATTTATATCTTCTTTATAGCCTTTAGAATATTCTCCTCCACCTATTCCAAAACCTATAGTAACCTTAGATATAGGCACTACTACTGTTGTATCTGTTTTTATAGGGTCTCCTATTATAGTATTTGCATCTATAGAACCTTTTATTGTATCAAGTGTGGTTTCCATTATATTTTGTATTGATCCTGTTGCTCTCATATTTTTTATCCTCCTCTTTTATATTTTTATTTAATATAAATTTTAATATTTCTATTATATTTTTAATACTAGGTTTTATATATAGTTTAAAATCTATATATATTTTATTTTCTATAAAGTTTGGTTTTATATTCATATAAAATCTATTCGGATTTATAATATTTATTAAATTTCCATAGATCAAATTTACAGATAAATATGCAAAATTAGTAATAGCTATATTAGTATTTCCTATATAAATATCGGAATAAAACTCTTCTATCTCTATATTCTTAAATAATTTATAAATTTCTAGAAAATATTTTATAGGTATTTGTTTTTCTTTTAGTTTTTTTATAAAAATATTTTTTCTTTTAGTTTTTTTTAACTCCTTTTTCATAGATTTTTTTTTAGTGGGATAAATCGGTATATTTATATTTATAATATTAAACATATATCTTAAATTTAAATTTATTTTTATATCTTCATTAACTATTTTAAATGTAAATACTATATGAAATGGTACCTTTATAAAAACAATTAGTATTGATATTATAAATAGTATTATTATTAAAAATTTAAATATATTACTATGATTCATAATTCTATTATTTTCTAAATAATGTATATATATACCAATAATTTAGAATAAAGTTTATCTAAATTATATTTTTTGTCATAAAAATAGTTAATATATTAAATACATCAAATTTTTTAATCTAAAAAAAGTGTACTAAACCTAGCACACTTTTTATTCATTATTATTTTCATAATTTTCTATAGGAGGTAAATCCTCTAATTTTTCTATATTAAGTAATTTTAAAAATTCATCAGTTGTTTTATATATTATAGGCTTACCTATTCTTTCAAGCCTACCAGCCTCTTTTATAAGATTATTTTCTAAAAGTGTCTGTATTGCCTTATCACTTTTAACACCTCTTATATCTTCTATTTCGACTTTTGTTATTGGTTGCTTATATGCTATTATAGTTAAAGTTTCTAAAGTTGTTTGAGTTAAGCTTTTCTTTTTCTTAGGTTCAAGAACTTTTTTTATAAAATTTGCATAATCTTTATTCGTACACATTTGGTATTTATCTTGTAACTTTATTATCTGTATACCCCTATTATTTTCTTTGTATTCCTCTATAAGATTATTTAACATATATTCTATTTCTTTACTTGCTAATTCTTCATTTATTATATCATTTAACTCTTTTATACTAATAGGTTCTGCATATGCAAACATAACAGCCTCTATAATGTGCTTTATATCTTCACGTCTCATTTCTAACTCTCCAGATTTTTCTTTATTAAGATATCATCAAAAAATAAATCTTGGTAAACTACTATTTCTCTTGATTTTATAAGTTCTAATATTGACAAAAATGTTGCAATTACTTCATCTTTATCTACATTTTCTGTAACTTTTATAAAGCTTACCTCATTATCTCTATCTATAATTTCTCTTATATATGCTATTTTTTCTTCAACTGGTACTATTTTACCTCTTACTATTTTTTCTAATTTCTCATCTTTTTGTAGCTTATCTTCTTCAGTTTTGACCTTTAATATGTGTGGAAGTATATTTATTATAGCATCTATAGATATATCATCTAAATCCATAGTATCATCTATTATGATTTCTTCTTTTTTTCTATAATATAAATCATCTATATAAGTTATATTATCTTTTAAATCTTGTGAAGCTAGTTTAAACTTTTTATACTCTTCTAGCTTTTCCATAAGTTCTAAACGAGGGTCTTCTATCTCATTATTATCTTTTTGCTTATATAATAAATATCTAGATTTTATTTCTAATAACTTTGATGCCATAGTTATAAACTCACTTGCTATTTCTAAATCCATTTTCTCTAATGCCGTTATATAATTTATATATTGTTTAGTTATATCTATGATAGATATATCTTTAATATCTATCTTTTGTTTAGATATCATATCATATAGTAAATCTAATGGGCCTTCATAAACCTTAAGCTGTACATTATATTTCATTTAAACTACCTCTTAAATTATATAAATAAGTATAATATATTCCAAATTACATTTATTATTGGAGATACAAAAATACTATATGCTCCCGTAATTATTAAAACTAAAAATATTATACTACTCATACTTTCATATTTATATACTATTTCATTATACTTATATGGTATAAATGAAGATATTATTCCCCATCCATCAAGTGGTGGTATTGGTAATAAATTAAATGCAGCAAATCCTACATTGTACATTATAACATATTGAGCTATTAAGTTTATTGCATACATATTTATTTCTTTATTTATTAGTATGCATATTATAGCAGTTATTATGTTCGCAGTAACACCTGCTAACGATACTATTATATTTCCTACTTTATAATTTTTAAAATTATTTGGATTTACTGGTACAGGCTTTGCCCATCCTATATGAACAATAAGCATTGCTATTAAACCCATAGCATCTAAATGTTTTGCTGGATTCAAAGTCATTCTTCCATACATCTTAGCTGTATCATCACCTAATAAATGAGCTGAGTATGCATGACCAAATTCATGGACAGATATAGCTACTGCTATCGCAACTATACTTGCTAATATAGTACTTAAATTATACATTAATTATCTCTCCTAAATTTTCTATTTTAATATTATTATATCAATTTTCTAATTTATAATCAAAACTTTTGTAAATATAGAAAAAACAATAGGATATCCTATTGCCTTTTCTTTTTTCTGTATTCAGATTTTAAACCCAATATAAATCATGATTAATATATTTATAATGTATTCATTGTTAACATATAAATTCATAACTCATGATTATTTATTTTATAAATCATTATAAAAATAAATTAAAAAGCTTCTTTTTTATAACATTTCATCTATAACTCGTTGTAACATTTTTAAATAACTTGCTTTTTGTATATCTTTTGTATTTACTAAATCAACTTTACCCACTAAAGTTTTACCTTGATAAATTTCTACATATCCTAAATTGGTTCCTTTTTTAATTGGTATTATTGGATTTTGATTTACTTTTATCTTTCTAGTAAAATCTCTCTTTCCACCTTTTTTTATAAGTACACTTAAATCTTCTTTTGCTACTAGGTTTATTTTTTGATCTTCTGCCTTATCTACTGTAAGTGTAGCTATATTATCATCTTTAGAACATAGTTTTACACTTTCATAATTTGCAAATCCAAAATTTAAAAGACTTGTTGCGTCTTTAAATCTTTCAGGGGATGTTTCAGCTCCTAAAGTTACTGCAACTAAATGAGTATCTCCTCTTTTAGCTGAAGCTGATAGACAAAATTTAGCTTGTTGAGTAAATCCTGTTTTAACACCTGTTGCTCCTTGATAATGCTTTATTAATTTGTTTGTATTAGCAAGTCCAACTGTAGCTTGCTTCTTCCCAACAACAACTTTATCCATCCAAGTTGTTAAGTATTTATTTATGACATCATGTTTTAATAATTCTCTAGACATTAATGCTATGTCATGAGCTGATGTATAATGATTATCAACAGGAAGTCCATTAGTATTTACAAAATGTGTATCTTTCATATTTAATGCTTTAGCTTTAGCATTCATCATTTCTACAAAACTCTCTACACTTCCACCTATATATTCAGCCATAGCAACACAACCATCATTAGCAGATGCTACAGCTATACCCTTTAATAAAGTATCTACTTTTTGAACTTCACCTGGTTCTAAAAATATTTGACTACCTCCCATACTTGCTGCATTTTCACTTATTTGTACATTATCATCTAAAGTTATCTTTCCAGAATCTAACGCTTCACATATAAGTAACATAGTCATTACTTTAGTTACACTTGCAGGAGGTAACTTATCATGAGCATTTTTTTCATAAAGTATTTGTCCACTTGCTACATCCATTAATATAGCTGATTTAGAAGATATACTAATTTGAGCATTACCTTCATTTGCAAATGATAAATTCATAGGCATAATTGCAATTAGTATAGTCATTATAAGACTAGCTAGTTTTTTCATTAATGTCACCTCTTAATATTTATTTAAATTTATTTTCTCACTATTTGTTGTTTTTATTCTAAATGACCAGTCTTAGAAAAACTAGTTCTTTCTTTATTTCTTTTAATTCTTAATTTTGTTTTAGGTAGCACTCCATTGTAATTAAGTTCTATCAAATTAAAGATATCTTTTGGATGCATTTCATATTCTGCAGCGATTTCCATTTTCATTTGTTTTAAAGCTTTTTTTGCATTACTATCCATTTTAATTCACCTCTATTTTTATATTATAAATATATATTTTACTAACATCGTATATTTATAATTGTTATTTTATGTATATTTACTTCTTGTAATAGCTATTTATTTATCTTATAAAAAAATATCCAGATAAATATAAATTTAATTGTCTATCATGTAAATTAATATTTATCTATTATATAAATGAAAAATAATTTAACCATTTTAAATATATTTTAAAATTATAAAATTGTATAAAAATCAATAATTTTAATAATA
>CAJFPU010000004.1 GCA_904418825.1 uncultured Romboutsia sp.
CCCATGCCATACCAATATTTATTTTAGTAAGATTTATAAGATTACCTATATTTGACGGGATTATAAGTTTAAATAATAGTTGTGATTTAGTAGCGCCAAAGCTTTTTAACATCTTTATTTTTTCTTCATCTACATTTATAAAATAGTTATAAGCTGATAATATAGTAACAACAACTGATATAGTAACAGCAGTAACTACTATTCCTTCAATTCCAGCACCAGCCCAAACGATTATAATAGGAGCAAGTGCAGTTTTAGGAAGAGCATTTAATACAACTAAGAATGGGTCTAATATTTTTGATAATTTTTCAGACCACCAAAGAGCTATTGCGATGAGTATACCTAAAACTGTACCTATTACTAATCCAAGTAATGTTTCATATACTGAGATACTAATATGTTTTAGAAGTTCTCCAGTTGATATATATTTTATAAATAGTGTATATATATCAGATGGTTTACTAAATAAAAATGTTTGTATTATCCCATAGTTTGCAAGGACTTCCCATATAACTAATATTCCAACAAATAATGTTATTTGAATTAATAAAACTTTTATTTTTTCTCTTTTTATGTTTTTTAGATAGTTAGTATATCCTTCTGAGTAGTTATTTTTTGATTTCATAAGAATCCAACTCCTTCCATAGTATGTCAAAGTAGTCCTGAAATTGTGGAACCTTACGAACTTTTAGCGGTGTTTTTTCTCCTTCTGTTATAAGGTTTATTTTATGAAAACTTTTTACAGAAGCTGGTCTTCTTGATAATACTAAAATTCTATCACTCATAGAGATCGCTTCTACCATCTCTATAGAAGTGCGACCCATCAGACAATGAAACTAAATCATCCATCTTAGCACCCATATAAACAATACTAAGATTACCAGAAGCATCATCCCAGACAATAGAATCAACAATAGTAGATAACAACAACCTCTTATCATCTAAACTAGCATCATCAACCTCATAATTAAACTTCTTTAAATTACTAACAATAATATCTAAATTAAGACTAGCACTATTAATATCAACACTACTAGACTCTAACTCACTAACTTTACTCTTTAAAGAATCAATCTCACCATTCAAGCTCTCAATCTGAGAAATGATATACTCAGAAGCAACACTACCAGTATTTTTCGCAAGCTCCATAACTAAATTACCAATAAGCTTTTCTTTCTCAGAAATACTATTTTTAAATAAATCAATTTCAGACCTAACATCACTAAAAACAGTATCAACCTTAGCTTTATTACTATTAAAAGCATTTATAACTGATTCTATATTACAGTTTTTAATTTTATCTATAACTAAGTTTTCAACTAAAGGACCATTAAGGTTCTTACAGTTACAACCTTCAACACCAAGAGATCTTTTAGTACCACATACATAGTAGTATTTTAAATCCTCGTCATTTCTTTTACCCTTATACATAATTCTCATATTAGCACCACATTTATGGCATTTTAAAAGTCCAGATAAAAGAGCAGTTTTTCCAGTTGATATTCTAGGAATTTTATCTTTATTTTCATTTAATATACTTTGTACTTCAAGCCAAACATCAGGTTCAATAACTCCATGGTGCTTTGCTATAGCTGCTATTGAATTAGATGTATTTTTTGCATATGTAAGTATTCCACATTGGCCATCTGGCACACCTACAACTTCCATACCAAGACTTCTAAGGTAATCTAATATATCTTCATTAGCTTTTACATATGCTGGATTTCTAAGTATACCAGATAATGAGCTAGGATCGAATTTACCACCACGAGGACCTTTTATTCCATTATGATAAACATATTTATATAGTTGAGATAATGACCTAAGCTCTAGGTATTTATTAAATATTAATTTTACAATTTCCATTTGCTCATCATTTACTTCAAGTTGATACATACTTCTTTCTTTCAGATTTTCATCTAAGAATGATATTTTTTTACTAGTAAATCCATGAGGTGTTTTACCACCAAGCCATCTTCCAGAACGGGCAAGTTCATACATATTATCTTTTATACGTTCTGCTATTGTTTCTCTTTCAAGTTGTGCAAAGACACTTGATATAAACATCATAGCTCTTCCCATTGGAGTTGATGTGTCAAATTGTTCTTTGATAGATATAAATGATATTTCTAGTTTGTTTAACTTTTCTATTAGAGTAGAGAAGTCAGATACATTTCTTGATATTCTATCTAATCTATAGCAAACAAGGCAATCAAATTTCTTGTCCTTGGCATCTTGCATCATTTTCTTAAATTGTGGTCTATCTATATTACCACCACTAAAACCTTCATCTTCGTATATTAAGAATTCTTTTATACCTATAGATTTTGAGTAATCCATACATAGTTGGATTTGGTTTTCTATAGAGTCTCCTTTTCCAGTAAATTTTGATTTTCTTGAATAAATTGCAGCCTTCATAAGTCAAACCTCCCTAAGGTTTTATATTAAAAATACCCTTAAATATAGTATTTCCAATATGTAAACACATTACTTATATTTCAAAAAGTAAAATCTGTATATAAAAATATATGATGCAAATAGAAAATTAATTTTATTTAATGTATCTAAATTGCATCATATATAAGTTACTTTATTAAAGTCCATGATATCTATAATAATCTTGATAATCTTGGTATGAGCTGTAATCATAATATTCTTGAAAATTTTCACTACATTCATAATCACTATTATCAATATTAAGATTACTAATTTTAAGCTTAAGTAATTCAACTGAAACACACTCTTTTCTAGCTATATCATATATAGACTCTCCAGGATATTTATCTAAGATATCATCTTCTAATAAGAATTCTGCAGCAAAAAGATTTGCTTCATTTTCATATCTTGTTAGAGACAGTGGATCAGTTCTTTTTAATTCAAATGTATCTACATCAGGATGCATTATAGAATGTCCAAGTTCATGAGTGTAAGTTAGCCTTTTTTCAAAAAAACTTAGACCTGTGTTTATATAAATAAATTGAGTCCCCAAAAACTTTTTATAAGCACCTTTAGATACAGATTTTTCATCTAGATAACATAGTACTATATTTCTTTTCTTAATAATCTCTAGTGGGCTATCATCACCGTAAATTATTTTTAATCGTCTAACTATTTCTTTTATTCTTGCACCTCTAGACAATATATATCTCCCCTTTTATAATGTATATTTATTTTTTGTCCCTTTTTTTCTTTTGTTCTTCTAGAGCTAAAAGCATACCCATTCTCATTGCTTGTAACATACTATCTATAGCTTCTTGAGTAGCTGGTTCACCGTCAAACATTACAGTACCAGTTGTGAATTTTTCTTTAGCTGCTTCATATATTGCTTCAAATTCTTCATCTGATTTATCAGCTAAAGAGTTATTTTGAATTTCCATTTCGTCAGTTAAACCTAATAGGTAATCTGTAGATACTTTTAGTGCATCTGCTATTTGAACAAGAGCTTGAGCTTTAGGTTCTCTTATATCATTTTCATATCTAGATAAACTACCTTCTGGAATATTAGCCTTTAATGCTAATTCTTTTTGGTTCATGTTCATGTAACGCCTAGCTTTAGATATTCTATATCCTATAGTTTCCAATATAAACCCCTCCTTTGATTTATATTTATTGTGTAACACAGATAAAATCACTTGTAATAATGGTAAATTTCTATGTGTAAAAATATTTTTAAAAAAATTATTTTGCAATAATTTGGTAATAAAATAGTAACATAATATTACAGAAAAGTAAATAAAATTATAAAAAGTGTAATTAAAAATACTAAAAACTTACACTTATTTAAAAATAATTGTAAAAAGTGCAATTGACAATGGTAAAAAATAGTAATATTATGTAATTGTAAAAACGGTAAGAAAAATAAGAACAACATAAATAAAATAAGTATAAGGGGGAAGGAAATGGAACTTAGGGAACTTAAAGCAAAAAGAATTTTAAATGGATTAACACAAGAGCAACTTGCTAAAAAAATAGGTATAAATACTAAAAGTTACAATATGAAAGAAAATGGAAAAAATAAGTTTTCATTAGAAGAAGCTGCTAAGGTAAGTGAGGTTTTAAAGCTTAGCCTAAATGAAGTTAATAATATTTTTTTACAAATAAAGTTACCAAAGGGTAATAAATTTAGGAGGTAGGTATTATGGCTTTATTAAAGAGATTTGAAAATGCTGAGTTTGGTCAATTAAGTGTAATTGTAAAAGACGGCAAAGAATATATGGATGGAATACATGTAGCAACTATGTTAGGGTACTTAAACCCAAGGGATGCAATAGTTAGACATTGTACAGAGGCCGGTGTCGTATTTCACGACACAGGGGTAGTAACTGGTAAAAAAGCTGATGGTAGTGATTCTATACAATATTTCAAAAGAAAATATATAAATGAGGGTAATGTATATAGACTAATTATGAAATCAAAGTTACCAAGTGCTCAAAGGTTTGAAAAATGGGTTATGGAAGAAGTTCTACCTAATATACGAAAACATGGTGCATATATGAATGAGGATGTAATAAATCAAACTTTAGAAAATCCAGATTTCTTAATTGAGTTGGCAATGAAGCTAAAAGAAGAAAAGGAAAGAAAGAGATTAGCTGAAGAAAAAGCTAAAATGCTAGAAAATACAATAGCTATGGATAAACCATACACAGATTTTGGCAAGAGTTTGGCAACTTGTGAAGATGCAATAACTATAGGTCAATTTGCTAAAATTCTAAGCAATAATGACATAGAGGTAGGTAGAAATAGGCTATTTAGTTGGTTTAGAGATAATGGATACCTTATAAAAAGTGGAAAGGATAAAAATATACCTAAGCAAAGCTATATTAAGCAAGGACTGTTTACAGTTGAAGAAAGAGTAGTTAGAACACTTGAGGGAGAAGTTATTTCAACTACGACTTTAATTACTGGTAAGGGGCAATTATACTTCATGGATAAGTTCAGCTTTTAATAAAAGTTGTATCAATACAAGCTCTTAATTTCATAGATTAGTATAACAACTTTATATAGGGGGCTTATTATGGAGATTAAAGTTATTGAGGTTTTTCCTACAGATACAGAAAAGCTTAATAATATAGAGATGGCTAAAGCTAAATGGTTTATTAATATTTTAAGGAAGAAGTATCCAGAGGAAGCTTTGGAGGAAGCATTTAAAAAGTTAGAATCAAACTTAAAGAGCAGTGAAGCAAAGGCTTAGTATTTTTAATAATAAATATTACAAATGAGATAGGGGAGAAACAAATGAGAAAATACTTAGATGCATGCATAGTTTATGAAACTAAAGATATGAGCAAAGAACAGTGGTTAGAAGCTAGAAAATGTGGAATTGGTGGAAGTGATGCAGCAAGTGTACTTGGACTTAATCCATATAAAAGTTCAGTAAGTGTATATATTGAGAAGGTTGATTATATACATGGAGTTAGTATGTCAGAGAAAAATATTAATGGATGCAAAAAAGACAGTTCTAATGAAGAAGTAAATTATAGGATGGAGTTAGGGAATAAGTTAGAGGATTTTGTTGCTAATGAATTTAGTTTAAAAACAGGTCTAAAAGTTAGAAATGTAAATGGAATTCTTAAAAATGATAAGTATCCTTTTGCAATAGCAAATATTGATAGAGCAGTTGTAGGAGAAAAAGCTTTTTTAGAATGTAAGGTTACAAATAGTTATTCAAAAAAGGTGTGGCAAATGGGAGTGCCAATACATTATCAGATACAAGTAAATCATTATATGGCAGTAACAGGAGCAACTCATTGTTATGTTGCAGCTCTTATTGGAAATGAAGAACTTATAATTCATAGGATAGATAGAGATGAAGAAATTATAGATGAAATAATGAAGCTTGAAGCTATGTTTTGGGACAAGTGTATATTAGGTGGAGAAATACCTGCTCCAGATGGAAGTCTTGATTATTCTATTGTTTTACAAGGATTATATAAAGATAGCAAGGATGAAGAATTGATTTTATTTGAGCAGGAAAAGTTGTTAGATAGATATGATGAAATAACAGCGATTTATAAAGAAATTGAAGTTGAGAGAAAAAAGATTGAGCAGTATATACAGGTTCAGATGAAGGAATATGAAGTTGGCTTTATTGGTGATAGAAGGATTACTTGGAAAAAACAAAGTAGAAATACTATAGATACTAAAAAGTTAAAGAAAGAATATCCAGAGATAGCAGCAGAGTGTATGAAAACTACTACCTCTAGAGTATTTAGATTATAATATAATCAATAATTAAAATTAAAGCTAGTAGAATAAATAGTATAGAACATGATGTCAACATAGTATTGATTTTTCTAGATTGCTTAAATTCAACAATAGCTTTATATATATCAGGTATCCATGCAATTAAAATGCCAGCAAGTAATAAAGGTGTACCAACATAGAATATGCTTAGAAATATAAGTAATAATCCAATTAAAGCAAATATGTTAGATCTATTTTTAGATAATGAAAAAAACTTTTTAAACATAACAACCTCCAATAGTATTGTATAGGTATTATTGTAGGTTTAAATGTTTGAAAATTCAATAATTTTTTAAAGGGGAGAAATATAATGACGAATTTAAAGAAAGCTTTACAAACTAATGAAGCTAAGGGAAAAGGTGTAACTGTAAGTCCAAGTTATGCTATGAAACAATTAATGATAAAGATGAAAAATGAAATACAAGTAGCTCTTCCAAGTCAACTAGCTAGTGAAAGATTTCAAAGAGTAGCACTTACTGCTTTTAACTCAAATCCAAAACTTCAAACTTGTGATCCAATGACTTTTATAGCTGCTATGATGCAGTCAGCTCAACTTGGACTTGAGCCAAACACACCACTAGGACTTGCCTATTTAATACCATACAAAGTTAAAGGAATAGATAAGGTACAGTTTCAAATAGGGTATAAAGGACTTTTAGAACTTGCACATAGAAGTGGTAAGATAAAGACCTTATATGCTCATGAAGTTAGGGCAAATGATGAGTTTGATATAGATTATGGACTAGAACAAAAGCTTACACATAAGCCATTACTTGTTGGTGATAGAGGTGAAGTTATAGGATATTATGCAGTTTATCATTTAGAGCCAAGTGGATATAGTTTTGTATTTATGACTAAAGATGAAGTAATGGAGCATGGCAAAAAGTATTCTAAGAGTTTTGAAGGTGGAATATGGGAGAAAGAATTTGATTCTATGGCAAAGAAAACTGTTATAAAGAAGTTACTTAAATATGCACCACTAAGTATTGAAATGCAAAAGGCAGTTGCTTTTGATGAAAGTGTAAAAAATAGTATTGATAGTGACATGTTATTGGTTGAATCTATAGATACAGATGAAAGTTTGATACTTGATAGGAATATATAAGTTGTGACTTATAGGTTCAAAAAATTTAATAGGGGGAAGTGCTAATGGCTGTATATAGGCATATTCATATTAATTACTGGCAAGATGGTTTTGTTTTAGATTTAACTCCAGAGGAAAAATATTTCTATATTTATCTTATGACTAATTCTAAGACAAGCCAATGTGGAATATATGAGCTTCATAGAAGAATTATAGAAACTGAAACAGGATACAACAGAGAAACTGTTGAGAAGCTATTAAATAGATTTGGTGAGTATGAAAAAATAGTTTATTGTGAAGAAACACAGGAGATATTTCTAAAGAATTGGATTAAGCATAATAAAGTTGTAAGTCCTAAGGTGAAGAAATGTATAGAAAAAGAACTTTCTAATATTAAGAGTAAAGAGCTTATAAATTTGTTTTTAAACGAATGTGATAGGTATGGATACAGTATTGATACTAGTAATATAAATTTTGATATGGGTATTGATAGGGTATCTATACCCACACCTATAGTAGATTATACTTTGGAGTATGACTATGGGGAAAAAGAAAAACAAAAAGAAAAAGAAAAAAAAGAAGAAAAACAAAAAGAAAAAGAAGCTTTTAATAATGTAGGTATGTTTAAAAAATTATATGAACAAAATATTGGTCTTGTAAATGGAGTAGCTGCTGAGTGGTTAATAGATATATCTGAAACTATAGATTGTGAAATGTTTAAAAGAGCTATAGAGATTGCTACTGATAGAGGAAAGTGCAATAAAGGATATGTAGCAGGGATTATAAAGCAGTGGTTAGATAATAACATTAGAAGTTATGAAGATTTAAAAGCTTATGAAATAGGGGTTAAGAACAGGAGAGAAGAAAGTGGAGAGTATAGCCAATATAAATATGCCAATACAAATGAAAGAGAGAATGAAGATATTATATACAGAGCTCCAAGCAAAGAACAACTTGAAGAAATCAGAAATCTTATCGGACAATCAAGTAACATATAGTGAGGAATATAAATGCTATAAGTGTAGGGATATGACTTTTATACTAATAGATAATGAAGCAGTTCCTTGTGAATGTAGGCAAGTAAGACAAGCTGAAGAGATTTTAAAGAAAAGTGGAATAAGTGAAGAATTTAGAAATAAAAGATTTAATAATTTCAACTATACAATAGAAAATCAAATTTATGAGGCTTATAAAGAAGCCTACATGTATGCAAAAAATTTTAAAAGTTTAGAAAAAGAAAGATGTAATTCTATAATGTTTATGGGACAAGTTGGGGCTGGAAAGTCCCATCTTTCTCTAGCTATTGCTAATGAGCTTATGGAGGATGGGGTAGGTGTAGTTTATATGAGTTATAGGGAGGTTATTACAAGGCTTAAGCAGAATATTATGGATGAGGTTTATTATCATAGAGTTATGGGCAAGTACAAAAATGCAAGAGTGATTTTAATAGATGATTTATTTAAAGGTAAGGTAACTGAAAGTGATATAAATATTATGTTTGAACTTTTGAATTTTAGGTATTTTAATAAGTTACCTGTTATTGTTAGTTGTGAGATGGATGTTGCTAGAATTTTAAGTGTTGATGAGGCTATTGGAAGTAGGCTTGTAGAGATGTGTAAGTGTGTTGAAGTTAAAGGAAAAAAATTAAATTATAGAATGTATGGAAAATAAGAGGGGATTGGTAAATGAAGAAATACACTAATGATGAATTACTAAGGATGGATGCAGTTGAGGTTTATAAATTGAGATTAGATAGAAAGATTCATAGATTTCCAAGTGGTTTTTGGCAACTGCCAGAAGGTAAAGAAAATGCAAAAAAATGTGTTAGATATCTTTTAGAGGAAGTATTAGAATATAAAAGTGATGAAAGTATAAAGAAAAATTTTGGTTCTAATACATTGGAAAAAAATTGTTTAGGTGGAATGTTATCTTCTGAAATTTTTAATTATAGTCCATTTGAAGTTTTAGACAATGCATATAAAGGAAGATTTAAACCTTGGCAGTTATCACAATGTCCTGTATATTATTGGAAAGAAAAAGAAAATAGAGATTATGCTTTAAAATATTTGTTTGAAGAAGTAATAAATATAGAAGATGATGATTTTGTAGAAAGATATGATGTTAATTTATTTATTGAAAATGATTTATTTGGACTATTGAAGAATTATTTTGATGGAAGTCCTTATAAGGTATTGGATTATTATTTTGAAGGCAAAATAAAGCCTTGGCATTTAAAGCAAGGTCCAAAGAATTATTTTAAAAGTAAAGAAAATAGAATTAATGCTGTTAAATGGTTAATTGAAGAAGAGCTTAAATGGAGTGAAGAGGATGTTATAAAAGGATGGTGTAATGAATTATTACATAAGCATGGAATTGATTGGGCTCTTAGATATATAGATGGAAATAGTCATTATTATCTTTTGGATGAAGCTTATCCTGGTATTTATAAACCTTGGCTTGTTTGTAGTGGAGTAGATGGATTTTGGGAAGAAAAAGAAAACAGAGTTTGGGCAGTTAAATGGTTAGTTGAGGATGTTTTAGGATTTACTAAAGAAGAGTGTTTTTATAAATTAAAGGCTAAACATTTTATCAAAAATAAACTTAGTGGTTTGTATCGCTATTGGTATAAAGGTGATGTAGATGCAATTATTTCAGATGTTTATCCAGATATGATGAGTTTTAGGTGAATGAGATAAATATATTATGACCACCTAAGTAATTTAGGTGGTATTTTTTGAATAACAACTTATTAATTGTATTATGTTAATTAAGAAATTTAGAAAATAAGGATTTATATGGAGAAGTTGTAATAAAATTTTAGGCTCTGTTAGCTTACTTCGTGATAATTATAATAAAAAACAACCATACCTTAGTATTTATTGAAATCACTAAGGTATGGTTGTTTAATTTGTTTTAAGTAGTTCGTATTATATTAAAATTGTTCACTAATAATCCTTCAAAGCTTACTTTTTTACTTTTTAAGTATTTACCTAATAAGTTATTGTTTACTAGATTCTTTAATTGAACTTATTTTATCAATTCTATTTGTCCAAATATAACCACAATAACCTTTTGGTATATCTTTTAGACTTTCTTCATCGTCAAATCCTTCTGACCACTTTCCATTTCCATCTACAATAACAACTTTTGTATTTACATTTTCCATCCTTTGTACAAATTTATTAGGCCATCCCCATAATACTTTTGCATACATCAAAGGTATATGAAGCTCCATATTATGTATTTCTTTTGGTATATATCCAGTCCACCCTAATAACTCATACTTAATTAATGCTTTCTTTAAAAGGCTTTTAGAAAGAATTCTTATATCACTACTTTGCTTTCTTAAATACATTAATCCATCATCATTTTCATATACAGTTATTTGAGATAATCTTTCCTCTGGCATATCTTTCAAATATTCCCATAGTATCTTACCTGTTTCTAAATTTCCATTTTTCATATGTATTAGCAGTTCTTTATCTTTAAAAGTTTCTAATACTTCACCAAGCTCTGGCATCATACCTACACCCTTACCTCTAAAAGGATATGTTTTTCCACCATCAGCTGTGTACCCGTATCCAAT
This sequence comes from uncultured Romboutsia sp., assembly GCA_904418825.1. Classification (GTDB taxonomy): domain Bacteria; phylum Bacillota; class Clostridia; order Peptostreptococcales; family Peptostreptococcaceae; genus Romboutsia. Next base: position 10,914 of record CAJFPU010000004.1, read on the forward strand.
ATCTAATTTTTTTAGTTCTTCCATGGTATAATCAGATATATTACCCTTACCATCTGTTCTATATCCTAACTCAAAGTCATGAAAAACTGCTAACTTTTTATCTTTAGTCAATTGTATATCTAACTCTACTATATCAGCTCCGTATTCAAAAGCTGCCTTCATGGATTCAATTGTATTTTCTAAGTATTCATGCTCAGGTTCATATATAATTTCTGCTGTATTAGTGTCCCATTCAACCTTAGAAATATCAAATGTTTGAGCTAATCCTCTATGAGCTAATAATTTAGGCATTGTATTTTCATTTTTTATAAATATAGAAGTGTTGTTTACCCATATAAATGCTATTAATGTCATTATAAATATAATTCTTTTGTTTTTCTTAATCATATTTAGCTACATTCCTCCATATTAGATTTATTAATTTTATCTATTATAACTTTAGCTTTTCTCTCATTATTTTCTTTTTTGTCAACAAGATCATATTCTTTTGGATTATCTAAAATAGATATTAATTTAGCAGATTCTTCTTTAGTTAATTCTAAAGGTGTCTTGTTAAAATAAAATTGTGCTGCATCTTTTATTCCTATTATATTTCTTCCAAAATATATAACATTAAGATAAGCTTCTATTATTTCATCTTTGCTATAATTTTTTTCTAATTGAATTGCTGAGTATAATTGTGTACGCTTTTTTTCTAGTACATTAATATTGTTATAATCACATACATTTTTTATTAATTGCATAGTTATTGTAGATGCACCTTGTGTATCTTTTTTTAATATTAAATTATTTATACTAGATCTTGCTATTGATATTAAATCTACACCGTTATGATAATAAAATTTTTGGTCCTGACTTAAAACAACAGCTTTTATAATAAATGGTGATATATTATCTATATCAATCCATCTTTCTTGTCTATTCTCTTCTAATGATTTCAAATTGATTTGTACTATATTCTTATTAGAATCACTAATAGTCAAAAATAAAACACTAAAAAAAATAACAATAGTAGCACTTTTAGCTATAAATTTAGTTTTTTTGTATTTTAATACCCTTTTGATTCGTTTTTTTACATTACTTTCTCCAAATGCAATTGTTGATGCTGCTATTATATTACTTTTATCTACTGTAAAGCTTAACAAGGCTTCTGCATATTTTTTTTTGAACTTTCCTTTTGTAATCTGCATTACTTTTTCATCACAAGCTCTTTCCATATCAGTATGATATAATACAAGAGCTATCCATACTATGGGATTGAACCAATGTAAACAAGCTATAAAAATAGATATTAGTTTAATAAGATTATCTTTTCTTTTTATATGTACTACTTCATGTAAAAGTACTGCTTTTAAGATATCCTTATTTTTGTCTTTTGTAATATAAGTTGGTATTATAATTTTAGGGTTAAATACACCGCATACTACTGGTGTATCAATCCATTCTACAGTATAAATTCTTATATTTTTACCATTTAATAATTCTATAATATTAGCTGTTTCTTTTGTATTATATCTAATAGCTTCTTTAAATTTATTAATGCTAAGTATATAGCTAGTGCTAAGTACTATGATTAAAGCAATAGTTATCATTATCCAAATTATCGGAATCAAATTGTTATCAACTTGAGTACCATTACTTACTATGTCATGATTCAACTTATAATAATTTTCTAATTGTATGTTTTTATTTGAATTTTTGTAAATAATTTGCATATCATTTATACTTGGTAAATAATTAAACATACTTAATTCACTTGCAAAAGTAATTGGTACAATTAATCTAACCAATAATAAACTCCACAGTGAATAACTAAAAAAGGCTGACAATTTTTTACCTAATATCAACCTTATTAGCATAATTAACAGCGCAACAAAAGTTGATAAAAAACTCATATATAATACTATATAAAATATAATACTTATTCCTTTATTCATCTTTATCAATATACTCTTCTATCATATTTGCTAATTCTTTAGCTTCTTTTTTTGAAATTTTGTTTTTGTTTAAAAATGATGCTAAAAACATTTTTATTGAACCACCATATATTTTACCTAAAATTTCATCCCCCTTAGTCTGTTGCACTTCTTCTCTTTCTACTAAATAAGAAACAACTGCATTTTCATTTTTCAATATTCCTCTTTGGGATAATCTTCTTAATACAGTGTATGTAGTTGATTTTTTCCAACCTAAACTAGCTTCGACGATTCTTACCAACTCCGTAGAATTAATTGGAGCATTATCCCAAATTAAATTCATAAACTTCATTTCTGAATCTGATAATTTTATTTCTATCATATTTTCCTCCTTAGGCCTACTATTGTAGATCTGAAATTAGTTTACAATAGTAGACCATTTATGTCAAGTTGCAAGTACCTTGTTTTATATACAAAAAAGGACTATAGATTAATCTCTATAATCCTCTTTACTATCTACTCACTCCTCTAATTCATTGTAATATTTTTCATTTCCGTTTTTTTAAAAAGTAGTATATAGTTAAAAGTATATAAATGACGTTAATAATTTGAAATTTAAATAAATATCTAATATCGCTTGGTATATTATTTTTAAGCTATGTTAGATAATTATTTGATATTTTTAACATACTTTAATTCACAATATATAACAATTACGAACTTAATTATATTATATATGATTAATCACGAAGTTAGATAACAGAGCCAAATTTTAATATAAGTAAGAATTAAACCATCACTTAGCTTATATATCTAATTGATGGTTTAATCCATAAAAAATTATCTCATGCTAATGATATTTTTAGATAATTCATTAATACTATCAGATAGAGTTTGTAGCTTACCTTCAATCCTTACAAGTAAATACATACTAAGGGCTATAGGAAAGCCTACAGAAGCTATCAGAGTTTGTAAATCTGAATTCATAAATACACATCCTTTCAATAAATTTAGATACTAGAAAAGCTATGCCTAAAGCATAGCTTTTAATTTTTATAACACTAAGTCATAAGGTGTAGTATCTGTAACAACAACTTTAGCATCAACAGCTTGTACTATATCATCACCATTTGGAGCAAATATATTTTTAGCAATTACTAAATCCATAGCTGCTTTTATCTCTGATTCTGAAATATCGTCTCTAGGATCATCAACTACTAAAGATACTTTTTTATCTCCATCAGTTTTAAAAGTCATTACAAGTCTTTTAGTTTGTTCCATGTTTATACCTCCTTAAATTTAATAATTTTGAGCAACGGACGAAGTCGTTGGCGACATGAACGAAGCGAATTTTTACTAAACTAGAGTAGTATTGTCTATCTTAGCTACTTCAATAGTTTGGTATTCTTGAAGTTCCATTAGAGCTTCTGCAACATCATATACATTTTGAGCAGATGCATCATGTTTTACATATGAGAAGGTTTTGCTTCTAACCTTTGTTTTACCATCTACCATTCCTAAATCTAATTTTATTCTTAGGCTTGATGGATTTTGCATTTCAGTAACAGCCATATAGCCACCTCCATTTATTTATTTGAAGAGTAATCTCTTCTTGTTATTAAGTATAAAAATAGATGGTTTTGAGATATATTAAAGTTTTTGAATAAAATATTTTATAAAGAATTAAATTATATAAGCGTTATTAAAGCCTTTGGATATAGCTGTGTTTTTTAATTGAATAGCATCATTTTTATCTTTGAATTCACCTATACAAACTCTATAAAAGATTCCATCATCAACTATAGATTTATTTACAAATGAAAGTATTGATTTTGATATACTATCTGATATGTCTTTTATATATTTATCAGATTTTAGTGAAGCTTCTACTGATGAGTTAGATATAAAGTCTATTTCTATTAATAGTGCTGGCATTTTAGTTTTTCTTAGTACTGAGAATGATTTTGAAATTTTTACTCCACGATTAGGTGTATTTATTGCTTTTGATAGGTTAGAGCAGATATCTTTTGATAGTGTATATAGTTTACTTTTTTCATCATATACCCATACTTCAACTCCTTTAGCGGATTTATTAGTTGATGAGTTCATGTGTATACTTATAAAGTAGTCACAGTTTTCTTTGTTTGCTTTTGAGCTTCTATAATCTAGTGAGTAGTATTTGTCATCTTCTCGTGTGGTTATTACTTTTTCAAATGCTTGTTCAAGATTGTTTTTTATTAGCATTCCTATTTTTAATACTGTGTCGCTTTCTTTTGTGTTATTTAAAGAGAGTGCTCCAGGATCTTTTCCTCCATGTCCAAAGTCTAGATACCATTTCATGATTACTACCTCCTAATATTATTTAGTAAATTTGATTTTTATAATAATTTAGTCTATAGTTGTTTAAATGGTATATTAAAAGATTTTATAAATTTAGTAGGATGATTTTATTTTGATATAGAATATATAGTTATAATGTTTTTGAGGGGGGATTTTAGTGTTAGATAGTTTAACTAGGGATGATCTACCTGATGGTGTTATGGATATTGTTGATAGTATAGGGATTGATGCTTTTAAGGATTTGGTAAGGTTAGCTGGTGGAAGTAATTTGTATATTCCTAATGAGGCAAGTCTTGTTAAGTCTTTTAGGAATAAGAAGATTAGGGAAAGTTTTGATGGTGATTATAAGGCGATTTCTAGGAAGTTTGGGATTAGTGAAGCTCAGGTTAGAAATATTGTTAATGTTAAGTGAGTTGATTTTTTTATGGTGAGTTGTCTTTATATACAATGTGTTAAATTATTAGTAAGATATCATAATTTAACACATTATTTTGCTAAATTAAAAGTAGAATAAATAATATTAAGAATTAAAAGTAATTAAAGTAGAATAAAATTATTAACAAATTAAATTATAGATGATAAAATAACTATACTGACATTAATAAAAGGGAGAGTAAAAATGAATAATTCAACAGTACTAAATATAGAAATAGAAAAGTTTGATTTTATAAATTTCTTAAATGAAATAAGAGAAAATCTAAGTGAAGTAATGGACACATCTTTTATACCAATGTATATGAGACAAAGTAGCTCAGATAAAAATATATATGTAGATGTATTTGATGAAAAATTTGAATGTCTATCTACAGAAAGTATATTAGAAGATATAAAAAATAACGATAGAATTTTATACACATCATTTGTATTAGATAAAGCTATTTGCGAAGAAGAAGGATTTATATGTGGGGATGGAACTAAATTAGATGAAGCTAATTATGGTGATTTTAGACAAGATAATAGTGGATTTATAATAGAAACTAAAGAAAAAATGATTAAGATAAGAAAAGCTACATATGGCTATATAAATCCAGTACAAGAAGTAGCTAAGATAGTTGACGATGCAGGTGAATTTGAAGAAATAATAAAAGATTTTATAAAAAGATATATAAAAGAGTAACTCTACTTATAGTTGAAAATACATAAGCCTTGCGTATAAATAATAGACGCAAGGTTTTTTGTATTAGAAATACTTATTTTTTATATTGACATCCAACTAGCGTATATTAATACAAATATGACAATAATATTTTTTTTAATACTAATAATGTAGTATAATTAAAGTAATAAAAAATAACTATAAAGTAATAAAATTTGAAAGGGAAAAGATGAATTATAATGATTTAACATTTTTTACAAATGAAGAGAATAATACACTTCATGATAGATTTAATAAAATACTAAATAACAATGTACAATTTTTTGATGTATTAGTTGGATATTTTAGAAGTAGTGGATTTTATAAAATGTATGAATCTATGGAAAAGGTTGAAAAAACTAGAATATTAGTAGGACTTAATTTAGATAAAAAATCTGTAGAAATGATACATACAGCTTATAATGAAATGCAAGTAGACTTTACATCAAATAAGGAAGCTAAAGAACAGTACTCAAAAGAAGTTAATGAAGATATAGAGACATCGGAAGATAGCAAAGAAGTAGAAATAGGAATAAAGAAGTTTATAGAGTTTGTAAGAACAGGAAAATTAGAAATAAGAGTATATCCACATCATCCAATTCACGCAAAAGTATATATAATGAGAAAAGATCAAGAAAAATCAGAAGACTTTGGAAAAGTAATAACTGGATCAAGTAATTTTTCTCAAGCTGGACTATTAGGACAATTAGAATTTAATGTGGAATTAAAGGACTCAAGAGATGTTAGATTTGCACTTGATAAATTTGAAGACCTATGGAAAGACTCAGTGGATGTAACAGATGAGTATATAGAGCAAGCAGAAAATAGTTGGATAAGAGAAGATATAACTCCATATGAATTATTCTTAAAGTGTTTATATGAATATTTTAAAGAAGAAATAAATCAAGATAAAGTAGATGCTAAAGCACTTGGATTACCACCAGGATTTATGAAACTTCAATATCAATTACATGCAGTAACAAGAGCAGAAAAGATAATTAGTACATATAATGGTGTATTTATATCAGATGTAGTGGGTCTTGGTAAAACATATATAGGTGCGATGTTAGCAAAAAGATTAAGGGGAAGAAAGCTTATAATATGTCCACCAGTTCTTAAAGAAAACTGGGAAAGGGTTTTATGGGAGTTTGATGTATCTGCAAAAGTTGAATCCTTAGGTAAACTGGATTCTATATTAAAAATGGATGCAGATTCATATGATTATGTATTTATAGATGAAGCACATAGATTTAGAAATGATGATAATGATACATATGCAAAGTTACATGAAATATGTAATGGGAAAAAAGTAGTATTAATATCAGCTACACCACAAAATAACTATATTAGTGATATTGCTAATCAAATATACTTATTTCAAAATAGGAAGAACTCTAATATAATACCAAATCAGAAAGATTTAGAGGGATTCTTTAAAAAATTAGAAAAAAAATTAAAAAAATATGACAAAGGAACACCAGAATATTTAGAAGTATCTAAAGAAGTATCAACTGAGATAAGAGAAAAGGTACTTAATCATATTATGGTAAGAAGAACTAGAAAAGAAATTATAAAATATTACGATAAAGATTTAAAGTCACAAGGGTTAACATTCCCAACATTGAATACACCTGAAAAAATAGTGTATGAGTTTGATAATCAGATAGAAGTAGTATTTAATAAAACCTTAGATACAATAAAAGTTCTTTCTTATTCAAGATACAAAACATTAACATACTTAAATGAAGTTCCCCCTAAATATAAGTCCTTATTAACAGGTCAACAAAATATGGGTGGATTTATGAAAGGTATATTATTAAAACGATTAGAAAGTAGTTTCTACGCTTTTAATAAGACTCTTGATAGATTTATAGAATCTTATGAAAACTTCATATCAATGTATAAATCTGGAGTTGTATATGTTAGTAAAAAATATAATGTATATGAACTAATGAATAATGGAGAAGAAGAAAAATTAGATTTTATTGTTGATAAAGAAGATGCATTTAAGTTTAAATCAGAGGAATTTAATAGCACATTTATAGAAGATTTAGAATTTGATTTATCTAATTTAAAGCGAATAAGACGAATGTGGGATCCTATAGAAAATGATCCTAAATTAGATAAATTTATAGATGATTTAAAGAATAATAAACTTCTTAAAAAATCAAAAATACTTATATTTACTGAATCAAAAGAAACTGCAGAATATTTAAAGAAAAATATAGACATGCATTTTAAAAACCAAACAATACTATTTACTGGTGGTTCTAAAAATAAAGATAGAGATATTATACAAGAAAACTTTAATCCTGATGTTTCTAAAACTAACCAGAAAAATGATTTTAGAATATTAGTAACTACAGATATACTAGCAGAAGGTATAAGTTTGCATAGAGCAAATGTAATAGTAAACTATGATTTACCTTGGAATCCAACTCGAATAATGCAAAGGGTAGGTAGAATAAATCGTGTTGGAACAAAACATGATAATATCTATGTATTTAACTTCTTCCCAAGTGCTCAAGTTGGAGAACATATGTCATTAGAAGAGAATATAACTTCTAAAATACAAGCATTCCATGATACATTAGGAGAGGATTTTAAGTATCTTAGTGAAGATGAAGAGGTTGATACTTATGGTATATTTGGAAAAACTTTATATGATAAGCTTAATAGTAAAGAAAGTTTAGAAGAAGAAGACTTTGAAGAAGATTCAACTCTTAAATATTTAAAAATAATAAGAGATTTAAGGGATGAGGATGAAGCTTTATTTATTAAAATAAAGAGTTATCCTAGAAAAATAAGAAGTGCTAAGTACTTAGATAAAGATGGAACACTCACTTTCTTTAGAAATGGATATATTAAGAGATTCTTTATATCAGATGAAACTGTTTCAAGAGAAATGACATTCTTAGATGCAATGAAGCTTATGGAGTCAGATAAAGAAGAGAGATGTCATAAGATAAGTAATAATTATTATAAAAACTTAGAACAAAATAAAAAAGAACTTATAAAAATTTTACAAGAGGAAAGTATGGATATATCACCAATTAGAAAAGAAGGTAAGAGTCATGATAAGACTATAATAAAAACTCTTAAAGCCTTAAATACATATCCAAAGTTTACAGATAATGAAATAAGTAAAATACATAAATTAATGGATTTATTTGAAGATGGAGCTATACCATCAGTCATAGGTAAAGAAATTGTAAAGATGATAAAAGGTATAGGAGATCCTATAGAAATATTTAATACAATATGGGATTTAGTGCCAGATTCATATATTAAGAATTCAGAGATTAAAGAAGAAATACAAGATTATAACACAGAAGTCGTATTATCTTTAGATTTATTGTAAAGGAGATAAATTATGGACAATAAAGATACTATGCTAAATGAAATATTTAATGAAATGAAAATGTTTGATGAAACTAAATTTTCTAAATTTATTATAAATCTATTAAATTTAGAATCAAAAGATAGAATAAATTCAATAGCACAAAAAGAAGATGAAGGTATATATGAAAACTATATAGACTATGTTAAAGATATAGGTAAATATAGAGATGAAAATAGAAAAATAATATTAGCATCTATAGTTAAATTAAAGAATTCACCAGAAAAGGCTAGAACTATGCAGAGAAACTTCATAGCTAAGCATTTAAAAGATACAGGTGCAGATGCAGCAGTTGTAGCACTATATTCAGAAAATACAGATATATGGAGAATATCATTTGTTAAATTAGATTATACATTTGATGTAAATAAGATAACAGGGAACTTACAAACAACAGAAACTATAACTCCAGCTAAGAGATACTCTTATTTAATTGAACCAAAATTAAGAAACCATACAGCTCAAGAACAACTTAAAAATCTATTATTTGATGACTCGAAAAAACCATCAGTAGAAGATATAGAAAATGTATTTAGTGTAGAGGTTGTTACTGATGAATTCTTTAAAATGTATAAAGATAAGTATCTAGACCTTAAAGAATTCTTAGAAACAAATAATGAATTTATAGAAGAAGCTAATAGATTAATGGTAGAAGTAAACGAATTTTCAGAAGAATTTGCTAAAAAGCTTATGGGACAAGTTTCATTTTTATATTTCCTACAGAAGAAAGGGTGGCTTGGAGTTCCAATTGTACCATTTGGGCCAGTAGATAGAAATGAGTTTAATCTATTAAAATCAAAAGAAAATGAAGATGTTAAAGAAATTATGGACAAGGTGTTTAACCCATCTAATGTAGATAAATCTAAAATGGAATTAGATAGAAAAGCATTAAATGATTTATCTAATACAGAAGCTGATTGGTTATCAAATGTATTTAAAGGGAATCCAAAATATGATAAACAATGGGGAGATGGAACAAAAGTATTTATAAGAAGTTTATTTAATAGCTATAGTAAAAACAATAAAGAAGGAAACTTTTTTAATTCATATTTAGAGCCATTATTCTATGAAGCCTTAAATGAAAGAAGAGGACCTAATGAGTACTATAAGAGGTTTAACTGTAAAATACCATTTTTAAATGGAGGATTATTTGAGCCTATTTATAAATATGAGTGGAAAAAAACTAATATAGAAATACCGGATGAATTTTTCTCCAATGATGAGAATACTGGATTACTAGATTTCTTTGATATGTATAACTTTACAATGAATGAAGATGAACCACTTGAAAAAGAGGTAGCAGTAGATCCAGAAATGCTAGGAAAAATATTTGAGAATTTATTAGATGTAAAAGAAAGAAAATCTAAAGGTGCATTTTATACACCTAGAGAAATAGTTCATTATATGTGTCAAGAATGTTTAATAAATTACTTAAATAAAGAAACTAATATAGATACTACATCATTAGAAGTTCTTATAAAATACGGAGAAGTAATAAAAGACGTTGACTTAAATATAAGAGATAAAAAAGATTATAAAATGCCGAAGTTTATAATCGATAATTTAGAAATTATAGATAAAGCATTAGAAAATGTAACAGTAGCAGATCCATCTGTTGGATCAGGAGCATTTCCCTTAGGTATGTTAAATGAAATAGTCAAAGCAAGAAGTATTATTGTTGAATACATGACAAAAGATTTAGATAAGTGGGAAAAAGAAGATTTCATAAGGAACAATAAGAAAAGCTTATATGACTTAAAGAAAAATGCTATGAAGAGATCTATATTTGCAGTAGATATAGAACCTAGTGCCGTTGACATAACAAAATTAAGACTATGGCTATCACTAGTTGTAGATGCTGATATTAGGACTATAAATACACTACCAAATTTAGATTATAATATAATGGTTGGAAATTCACTTATAGAAGAGTTCAATGGAATAAAGCTATTTGATGAAGAGCTTCTTAAAGAAAGACCTAAAAGAAAGAAAAAAGAAATAAGTAATCAAATATCTATGAATATACAAGGAAGTGAAGCTAATATAGGAATAGAGCAAGAATATCAATTACTTGAAGATATTCAAAGGTTACAAAGTGAATTATTTGATACAAAGGAAAATAGTGAAAAAGTAAGAATAAAAAAAGATATAGAGGATAAAGAATGGGACTTAATAGAGTATAAGCTAAATAGAGAAAAAGGACTTTTATTTAAAGACATAGAGGAATTAAAGAAGCAAAAAAAATCAAATAGAAGACCGTATTTCTTATGGAAGCTAGAGTTTTCTAAGATATTTAAGGAAAAAGGAGGATTTGACATAGTTATAGGCAATCCTCCATATATAGATTCAGAAGATATGATGAAGTATATACCTGAAGTGAGGGAATATTGTAAGAGAAAATACAATAGTGCTAAAGGTAATTGGGATATATTTATAATATTTATAGAGTTAGGACTAAGATTATTAAGACAAAATGGTAATATGTCATATATAGTTCCAAATAAATTAATTGGAGCTAAGTATAGTGAAGCACTAAGGGCGTATATTGGTAAATATTCAGTAAAAGAGTTAAGAGACTACTCTAGTGTAGATGTTTTTAAGGAAGCTGATGTATATCCTGTTGTATTTAGAGTTGAAAAATCAAATGAAAAGAATGATATTCATATAAATATTATGGAAAATAAAGAAGAAGTTAAAAGTAAAATTATAATTAATAAAGATATGTTTTATAGAGATATTTATTGGGATAGATATTTTGTAGATGATAAAATAAAGATAGATGTAATTGAAAAAATGATAAAGTTTGATACTTTAGAAAAAATAGCTAAAGTTAAAGGTGCTGCTACTGTTGGAGAAGCTTATGAAATAAAAGATGTATTAGTTGATATATGCAATTTTAATTATAATGAAATGAAAAAATTTATAAATACAGGAAGTATAGATAGATATATTTCTTTATGGGGCATAAAAAATACAAAATATATCAAAGATAATTATCTAAAGCCATCTATTTCTAATGAAGATATATATAAGATCAATAAAGTAAGATATGATGAAAGTAAAAGTACAAAGATTATTGTAGGTGGAATGAATAAAGAGTTAGAGTGTTATCTAGATGAAAAAGGAGAATACTTAGCAGGTAAGTCAACAAGTATAATTTATGATTGTGAGCTAGACTTAAGATATATAATAGGAATACTAAATAGCAAGTTAATGACATTTTACTATAGACAATACTTTAGTTCATTATCTTTATCTGGAGGTTACTTAAGAATAGGGCCTCCACAAATAAAAGAATTACCGATAGCATTTGATGAAAAAATTTATAAAGCTTTAATTAAAGAAGTTGAGAACATTATTGAGAGTTATGAAAGAAATGATTTATTAAATATAGAAGAGTGTGAGAAGAATATAAATAACTATGTATATAAATTATACAATATATCTGATGCAGAGATTAATGTAATTGAAGGGATATCATAAGGAGTTTTAGTTTATTGAAGAATATAAAATAAGCTAAATGAAATTATAACTAGAGAGAACTCAAAAGTGTAAGTATTAATTATTAAAGTTAAAACTTGCACTTTTGTTTTAATAATTAGGGGTGTCAGAATGAAACTGGGAGATTTAATTAAAAAATCAGGATATATTATAGAATCTGATTTAGATTATAATCTAATGCAATTTATATTAAATTTAGATTTAAAAGTGGATATAGTTAAAACTGAAAATATAGAAGTTAAATGCAATAAAAGAAAGTATAACAAAACTTTTTTAGACAAACTATGTAAATATAAAAAGGGAGATCCAGAAAGAGACTTTATACTTAATATCTTAGAAAATAACTCAAAATATAGCTCATATAAGTATACATATTTAGAGTGGGTTAATTTTAATATAAAAGATTATACTAAAGAAATAATCCAATCTTTATCAGATGTATCAGATATAGACATTTATGAAATTACAGATGGAGAAGTAAGTGAGTATGATATTATAAATGGAATTGAAGATATTAATAAAATGATAGATGTATTTAAGGAAAAGGTACTTCCACCTGTTGAACTAGATGCAGTATATGAAGAATTTAGCGATATATTTGAAAAGATAGTAGGAGAAAAAAGAGGTTTTTTAAGGGATAGAGTTGGTAAATGGCATAAGTTTGGACAAGATTCATATAGAGATGCAGAGTTATTAGGTATTAAATATCCTTCGCTTGGAGAAGCTATGCAGGATGAAGAACTTATGGAATGTTTTGTTAGTCACTTAATGTATGGAGTAGATGAATATTTGCATGATTATAATGAAAAAGAAATAATTAATGGATGGTACTAGAGAAGAGTATAGATATATTTATAATGTATGATTTCATGTACTTTTATAATGTATGCAGAAATTGTATAGAAATATGTAAAAATGTAAGTATAAATGTCCTTCTAATTCTATAAATAATTACTTATATTATAGATAACATCATAAGGAGGACCCAAATAGGCAATGTATATAGGAAGGTATTTAAAGAAAAAAGAGAAGTAAAAGGATATACCTGGAGTTATTATAAGATGATTAGAAAAAATTAACTTAAAGTTATTCAACTATAGTTTAATCTCATAGATTGTAGCAAAAAATGCTACAATCTATGATGACCTTATTTTCATTTTAGTGCGCTTTAAGCATATATAATATTTCTTGAGCACGAGTGCAACCAACGTATTTTAATTGATCAGTCTTAATATTTTTCACAAAAAAATCTTTATCTATTAGAAATACTAATTTAAATTCTAGTCCTTTAACTGTATGAACTGTATAAACTTTATTATAGTCAATAATACAATTCTTACATTTTTTGATTTTATCTTTAAGATCTTCTACAACTTTATTTTGAGCTGTTAATATTGCATAATTGTCATCTATATCTAATTTTCTCAATTCATTATCTATAAAATTGATTATGCTATTATAATTAATTCTTTTTTTAGTAACATCAATACCAGTAACATTTAAAAACTCAATATTTCTATAGCAATCATAATAGTCAGAAGTATTGATTTCTGAATTCAGAAAATCAGAGAAGGTCAACTGATTACATTTAGATAAATCACATTCATCATATGAAAATTGAGCAATATTCTTAGTATTTCTATAATTTTTATAAAGAGTATCAACTTGTTTTACTATACCTTCTAATGAATAATTATTCCCATAAATATTTTGAATAGCATCTAATGCTATTATAAAATGACTTAATTCTGGATTTTTTAAAAGAGATTTCACTAATATTAATTCTTCTTTTTTAAAGTCTTGAACTTCATCAATAAAAATAGCCTTATATTTAGGACACTTAGAACTAGATAAAATACGATTTTTAAGTAGATTTATATTACTTATATCATTTAAATTACCTATATCAAAATTAAGATTAGTTATATGAGATAGGTTAATTAAAAAAGATGATTTTGTGCTTACATGAATATTCTTGTGTAACTTTAAATCATCATATATATAATCTTTTAATTTATTAGTATGTGTTAAAAATAATATTTCTTCATCTTTATTCTGATCTGCAAAATAATGTGCACGAGATTTTAGTAAAACAGTTTTACCACTTCCGGAAACTCCTCTAAGTAGTATTTGGCTATTGTTATGCCATTTTTCTACTTTTTCTCTTTGATTGTTATATAGGCTAGCAAGTAGATTAGAAAAACTGTGTTCAAATTTTATTTCATTAACTATAAATTTATATATATTACATATTACTTCATTAGTTAAATATTTAGTAGTTTTATACGTAAAGCAATTTTTTATTATTGTATCTAAATCATCATAATTATTGGACATTTTAAGGTTATTTATATCTTCTAAAAATAAATAATCTGTACTTAAATGTTTAGATTCATCAAAACCTTTTGATATAAAATCTTTTTTACTTATATTTGGAAAGACTACGACTCTGTCCCATCTTATATTTAGTTTCTTGAACTCTGAATTAAAATTTAACGTATTAATTAAGTATCTAGAATAATCCTTAGCTTGTCTATATGGATTTGTTTCTACATCTTTATCTATTAATAAAATGCCACTATCATGTGAAAATTTTTTCATATAACCAATATTCCAATCTTTAATTTCCACAACTAGTACTCCATACTTACTTATAATAACAAAATCTGGATTATATTCTTTACTATCATTATATTCACATTTTACAGCGTTTAATTCTGTGTCATATAAAGCTATGTAATCATCATTTAAATATTTAGATAATATTTGATAAAAAGTATATTCACCCTTTTGCATATTACAAAGATTATCTAAATTTTCAGGATATATTTTGCCCATATATTATAATCCCCCTATAAAATATAAATCTATCTAAATTATATGAGTGATAACTATAATAAATAACAATAATTATATATAATATAATATTTCACAAATATAGCTTCAAAAACTTTATCATATATCTTTTTCAACATTCATTTAAAATATACTTCAAATAAGAAAAACTTAAATTAAAGATGAGATAATAAAAATTGAATTTTAGCTAATTGACATAACTTAAATATTTAAGAATACTTGAAGAAGTTTCCTAATATAAATTTAGTCTGGGGTATTAAATTTATATTAGGAATGGGGGAAGTATTATATGAGTAAGTGCAATATATGTGATGATGAAAAAAATCATTTAGTAAAAGAACCATTGGATAAAAAAAAATTTAACAAGCATTTTGATGAATTTAGTAATTATCTAAATCATCAAGAAGCAAGAACAAAGGCATTAGAATTAGTAGGATATAAATGGGTAAGATGTAGTAGATGCGAAAAAAATAGAATAGATTACGAAAATATAGATACTATATTTCCTGTAGAAGTATCAAAAAACACAAAGTGTAGAAAATGTAATAATGATTATAAATGTAGTGTAATTATAAATATGGAAGATATCATAGATAGTTCAACATATGAAAGAAATATGGGTACAGAAGTACAGTTTAATTATGAGAAGATTGTAGATTGTAAGTTTTGCTGCAATGAAATACTATTAGAAGGTACAATTGTAGAATATCCTGTAGGAGCTCTAAATTACGTTGATTAAATTTCTTTTTGGTGTTTATTTGTTGTGTTTTTTAATAATATAAATATAATATAAAAAGTTAACTTATACTTCATAAAATTTAATGATTATAAAGTAAAGCTGCATTTTAATTCATATTACATAGAAGTTTTTAACTATGATATGAGCTAAAATGTAGCTTTATTTATATACTACTTATATATGAGTTAATACATTCCGATAAATTGTAAAAAAATACATAAAAAATGTAAAAATGTCCGTATAAATGTCCTGTTAATTTAACAAATAATTATTTATACTAAAGATACAACATCACAAGGAGGGCAAAATAGTCAATGCATATAGGGAAATACTTAAAGAAAAAACGAAAAGAAAAGGGATATAGTCAAGAAAGACTAGCAGAATTAGTAGGAGTAGTGGCAAAAACCATTGCACGTATAGAAAATAATCCATCGCCAAAATCAAACAAAACATTTGAAGGAATATGCAATGTATTGAATATTCTATTATCTGATGATAAAAATATAAAAGAATTAGAATTTAACAAAAACGTAGATTATTTAAAACCATCTGAAATATTATCAAAACTAAAATTAGAAAATTCACAGGAATTATATTTTGAGATAGATAATAAATTGACTGATGCATATAGATTAGCCAAAGAAGGAAATTATAAAGAGGCTTTAGATATATACTTAGCTTTTTCAGTTATACTTCCAAAAGAGTACATATACATAGCATGTGCTAATATGTACTACATGTTAAATAATTATAATAGCGCAATAGAATATAGCGAAAAAGCATTAGTAATAAATGAAAAAAGTTATGAAGCACTAACAATAAAAGGGATAAGTTATGGAGTATTAAAAGATTATAATAGCTCAATAGATGTATTACTTAAAGCATTAGAAGTTAATAAAACCTATGAGGTATATTATAATATAGGCGTTGCATATCATATGACAGAAAAAATAAATGAAGCAATAAGTTACTATGATAAATGTATAGAAATAAATCCTTATTTTGAAAGCGCACATTTAAATATTGGGATATGCTACTTTGCAAAGATAAATTTAGAAAAATCATTATATCATCTTAATAAAGCTATAAAATTAAATCCAAATATGTATCAGGCATACGCAAGATTAGGAGAACACTATAGATTTATAAGTGAGGATGATAAAGCTATAATGTATTTTAAGAAATGCTTAGAGTTAGATAAAACAAATAAGCAAGCGCTATTTGGTATTAGTATGAGCTTAATAGCACTAGGAGAAATACATGAAGCAATAATATATTTTGGAGAATTATTTAGATTGTATTTAAAAGATTATATTGATATAAATAAAGAATTTGGACGTGACTATGTGGTAGTTGATATTGGATATAAAAAGACACAGATTATTACATACGAATATTACGGTGATTACATTATATTATCAATTAAAGGACAATCATATAAAGTAAATTTAAGTACAGATAATGGTTTTGTTTTAATTGGAGCTTTACCAATTTCAGATGGTATAAGTACAATGTTATATCCAACACTAGGCAAGGTATTTAAAAATAAAAAGGAGTTTAATGATGCTATAGAGCAAATAAAATCATCAGTTAAGTTGATGCAATATTTTGATAAACCGATACATATAAATTTTGAACGGGAAATCAGTGCAAATATAATAGAAAGAAAAAAAGATGTATTTATGGAAATTATATTTGCTAATAAATATAGTATTATTGGAATAACTGATACTAAAGGAGAAGGATTTAAAACTTTTATTAAATTATTCAAAAAATACGGCCAATTTAGAGTTCATTTAGAGTTTGAGAATGAAGTATTTATTATTGATGCATTAAAAAATATCAATTTAAACTTAATATAATTTATAATCAAATAGTTAGAATTACTTTGTAATTTAGGTTTAGATAAAAGGGGATTGTAAATAGTGAATAAAACAATAGGTTCAAGGATACAAAAAATAAGAATAAAGAAAAACTTAACAATAAGAGAACTATGCAATTTAACTAAAATAGATGAAGTATCACTGTCTACATATGAAAGTGGAATAATAGAGCCAAGTGTTAGAGAAATAGCAATAATATCAAGAGTATTAAATGTAACATCAGATTATATATTAGGACGTATAGATGAAGAAACAAATGATTTATATATACTAAATAGATATAAATATTATAATATAAATAGTTAATAAAATAATAAAAATAACTTTATCGGATAGTGTAAAAATCATTTAATAGTGAATTGTTTTAACTATATATAAAATGTGGTATAATAAATTAGATAGTAAGCAAATAATTGAAGTTGCCACTAGGGATTATATAAAAGTAAATATTAAGAGCTCTGGAAACTTTATAAGACCAGAGCCTTTTTAGTACTATAAATTTTATAAATATATAAGAGGTGATTTAGAGATGAGAAATATATCACAGGAAACTAAAGACTCAATAGTAAATATATTTCCTAAAGAAAATACTCTAGCAATTATAATATTTGGTAGTTTTGGTACAGACAGAGCAACCTATAATAGTGATATAGATATAGCATGGATACCAACTAAAAAAGTACCGATTACAGAACTTGCAGTTAAAACTCAATCTCTAAGAAATGTATTAGATATTGATGTGGATTTAAAAATTGTTACAGATAATTATACAGTAGAACTTAGAAAAAATATATTCGAAGGTGATATCATATATCAATCTAAAGAGTTTCAAGATTATCTAAATAATTTTTATATTGAAAATAGTGATGTTATAGATATATTAAACTGGAGGGATATGCATGGTAGTTAAAAATAAATTAGCTTGGAGTTCTATAGAAGCTGTAAATAGAGATTTTGGATCATGTTTATATGATTTACAAAACTTTAAAATGTTATATAACAAAGAGGATATGCCACCTTTATGGGAGAGATATATTAAGGAAGGTTTTAAAAATTATATGGTTTCTTTCTTGGAATTAACAAAAGCTATGCTATATTATAAGACTATTGATTTAAATATAAAATCTAAGAATTTTTATGATTATCTTTTGGCGTGTGAGTATCATAACTTATTGCCTAAAAATTCTGCAATAGTTATAGAAACACTTCGTAAGTTAAGAAATGATGATTCACATGGTTATGATATACCTGAGTTTGAAGAAATGTATGAGCTGTTTACAGAAAATGAAGATGTGTTTGTTAGTATAAGAAATAGTTGTAATAGTAATTTATAATAGATTAGAAAAAGATTTAATAAATAGTATGTTAATTAAATTAATCTAGTAATTGGATTAGTAGATATTAAAATTTTAAAGTTATATAATATGATATACATAGTATAATATGTACTGGGATCTGCTTCGCATAAATTAACCTTCGGTTATTCAGCCCCGGTATGGTGAAAACTTACACTTCGTAAAAACTAAGACATACAAGGTGATGCTACATTTTAGCTCATATTACATAGGAAAAATTGACTATGATATGAGCTAAAATGTAGCTTTATTTGTGTGCTAACTATTTACTACATTTCAGCTTTCACCATACTCCCACCGCGCTCTCTGCTCCCCCACCTCCTATCCCTTATATATTAATTAGGGAATTAAAAAATACATTGAATGAGTTATTATATATAGTATTAATTTATGCTCTTCAATGGTTTTAATTTAGTATCTTCTATTAATTGACAGTTAAATAACAAGATGCTACCATTTATGATGATAAAGAATATAATTGTACTTGTATCATTAGAATTAGTACTAAGATATTAACTTGAGTATTAATTTTAACCTAAAATCTTTGATATGAAAGGATGTGATGAACGGAAATCCCGATTATTCGGGCTAAACAGAGGGGGAGCGCCCTGTGTTTTGTAAATAACAGCGATGGGAAGCCGTGTTCCGGCGTGAGAGGAAGCCATTAAGCTTCGACCGATTTTCCATAGAATCTTTATGATTCTATTATGTTATGGAGAACGTTGCTGTTATTGCCGTTCTCACAGATTTTTTGAAAAGGGGTTTTAGAGATGAATAATAAAACAAAGAAGTTATGTATTGCGAGTATTTTATGTACTGTAGCTATTATTGGGAGTATGTTTTCAATTCCTGTATTTGGTAGTAAATGTTCTCCAATTCAGCATATGGTAAATATTCTTTGTGCAGTAGCACTAGGACCATGGTATGGTATTGGAGTAGCTTTTACAGCAAGTTTAATACGTAATATTTTGGGAATAGGAAGTATAATGGCTTTTCCAGGAAGTATGTTTGGTGCATTATTTTGTGGAATTGCATATTGGAAATATAAAAGCATAACTGTTACTTTAATTGCTGAAGTTTTAGCAACCTCTATATTAGGAGGATTTAGTGCTTATCCTATTGCAACTTTGATAATGGGTGTTGATGCAGGAAGTATTGCGTATTATGGATATATTTTGCCATTTTTTATTTCAACTTTAGGTGGAGCAATTCTATCAGCATTTATTGTTATAAATTTAGAAAAAGCTGGTGGATTGAGTATATTTAAAGAATATAGAGAAGTAAAATAAGTAATTTAGAAAAAAATAATAATTGACTTTAGAATAAAATCTACTATAATTAAATTAAAAATAAATAATTAATGCTAGGGGTGCCATTGGCTGAGAGGTTATAAACCGACCCTTATTACCTGATCTGGTTAGTACCAGCGTAGGAAAGCAACAATAAATATTAATATAATAATCTAAGTAATAAAAAGATAATTATAATAAATGTAAATTTGGAAGCTATACCTATATCAGGTATAGCTTTTTTATTTGTCAAAATCATTTAAAGGAGTATAAAATATGAAAAATTACAAAATACCCACATTAACAATTGCTGGGTCGGATTCATCAGGTGGAGCTGGTATTCAAGCTGACTTAAAAACTTTTTCAGCTATAGGAACTTATGGAATGAGTGTTATAACAGCTATAACTGCTCAAAATACACAAGGTGTATTTGAGGTAGAGGAACTAAGTTCAAATATAATAAAATCACAGATAAAAGTAGTATGTGAGGATATATCACCAAAAGCAATTAAAGTTGGTATGGTATCTTCTCCACAAATTATAAAGGATATAGTAGATACTTTAGACCAATATCCTTGTGAATACTTAGTAGTTGACCCAGTTATGATTTCAAAAAGTGGTTACTCATTACTAAGACCAGAGGCAAAACAAAATTTAATAAAATATCTTATACCTAAGGCATACATAGTAACACCAAATATTCCAGAGGCAGAAGAAATAACAAATATGAAAATAGAAACTGTTGAAGATATGAAAAAAGCAGGTCAAATAATATTAAATTTAGGTCCAAAGTATGTGCTTATGAAGGGTGGACACTTAAATGGAGATTGTGTAGACATACTTATAGGAAAAGACTTATTTGAAGTTTTTGAAGGTGAAAGAATAGACAGAAAAAATACTCATGGAACAGGTTGTACAATATCTTCAGCTATAACATCTCATTTAGCATTAGGATATGACATAAAAGAAGCTGTAAGACTTAGTAAAGAATATATAACAGAAGCTATAAGACATAGTTTTGACATAGGAAAAGGCGTTGGACCAGTACACCATTTTTATAAATTTTAAAAAATAATTGGAATATGGAGGGATTAGTATGGTAAAAATATTTGATTTAATAGATAAGGTTAAAAAGATAAACCCATTAATACTACATTATACAAATAACGTAACTATAACAGATTGTGCAAATGCAACTTTAGCAATAGGTGCAAGTCCACTTATGAGTTTTTCCTATGAAGAAGTTGATGATATAGTAAAAGTCTCTAGTGCTGTTGTAATAAATATAGGGACTATGAATAGTCAAATTTTAGATTTATTTGTTTTAGCAGGAAAGACTGCTAATAAATATAACAAGCCAGTTATACTAGACCCAGTAGGTGTGTTTGCTACTAAAGCTAGAAGTGAATTTACTAATAAGTTACTTAATGAAGTTAAGTTTGATGTTATTAGAGGTAACATATCAGAAATACAATTTTTAGGTGGTTTAGATGTAAATGGAAAGGGTGTAGATTCTTTCGATGATGGAAGTGATTCTACACACATAGTTGAATCTGTTGCGAAAAAACTAGAGTGTGTAGTTGTAGCATCAGGAAAGATAGACTTAATAAGTGATGGTGAAACTACTTATAAAATACAAAATGGTAGCTCAAAATTAAAGTTTATAACTGGTACAGGATGTATGAGTACAAGTTTAATAGGAAGTTTCTTACCATGTGCAGACAATATAATTGACGCAGCTGTTATGGGTACGCTTGCAATGAGTATAAGTGGAGAAATAGCGGATAAAGAAAATCCAGCAATAGGAACATATAAAACTTTGTTATTTGATAATTTATTCTTATTAAATAAAGAAACTTTAGAAACGTATGCAAGAGTTGATATTAAAGGTATAAATTAACTATTATGGGGGAGAAAGAAATGTTAATTACAGATTATTTATTTGAAAATGTAAAGCCTATATGGGATGCATATTTAGAACATGATTTTATAATGGATATGGGAAATGGAAATCTATGCAAGGATAAATTTAAAGATTATTTGATACAAGATTATCTTTATTTAAAAGAGTATGCAAAAGTATATGCTATGGCTTTGGTAAAATGTAAAAATATAGAACAAATGAAGTTTTGCCAAAATAGTATAAATGGTATCTTAGAAGATGAAAGTGCAACGCATATTTGGTATCTAAAAAACTTTGGAGAGAAAATAGAAGAACTTGAAGACTATAAAATAAAAGAAGCTAATGAAAACTATACAAGTTATATGAAATCTATAGCTCTTACAGGTGATTTATTAGATACTATGGTAAGTGTTTTACCATGTGCTTGGAGCTATTATTATATAGGTAAAAAATTAAAAGAAACTTATAAAGAAAATTTAGAAGATAACTTTTATAAAAGCTGGATAGAATCTTATTCCTGTGA
This sequence comes from uncultured Romboutsia sp., assembly GCA_904418825.1. GTDB lineage: Bacteria > Bacillota > Clostridia > Peptostreptococcales > Peptostreptococcaceae > Romboutsia. The sequence continues at coordinate 33,754 of CAJFPU010000004.1, forward strand.
AGGTTATGAACAAGTTGCAAGAACTAGTATAGAGTTTGTAAATACATTGAGTGAAAATATTGATGAGAATAAAAAAGAAAAATTAAAAGACATATTTACAAAAGCAAGTATTTATGAAATGGAATTTTGGGATATGGCATATGAGGAGATTAAATAGTGATAAATAAAGAGAAATTAAAGAAAGACCTTAAACTATACTTAGTTACAGATTCAGAAATATTAAAAGATAGAGACTTTTATAAATGTATAGAAGATGCCATAAAAAGTGGAGTTACTATGGTACAACTTAGAGAGAAAAATACAGATGGTAAAGAGTTTTTAGAAAAGGCAATAAAACTTAGAGAACTTACTAATAAGTATAATGTTACATTTGTAATTAATGATAGAATAGATATAGCAATGCTTGTAGATGCAGATGGAGTTCATATAGGACAAAGTGATATAGATGCAGTTTCTGCAAGAAAGTTACTTGGAGATAATAAAATTATAGGAGTTTCAGCTAGAAACTTACAAGAAGCTAAGATAGCTAAAGAAAATGGTGCAGATTACTTAGGTATTGGAGCGATGTTTTCAACTTCAACTAAAAGTGATGCAAAGTTAGTTTCTTTTAATACATTAGAAGAAATTATAAAAGAAGTAAATTTACCTTTTGTATTAATTGGAGGTATAACTTTAGATAATGTTAAAAAATTAAAACACTTTAAACCTGATGGATATGCTTTAGTATCAGGTATTTTAGGCACAGATGATATAAGTAAACGAGTTGAGAAATGGTATGAAAGAATTTAAAGGAGCAATATTTGATTTAGATGGAACTATTATAGATTCTATGGATGTTTGGGAAACTATAGATATTAAGTTTTTTGAAAAAAGAAATATTACTATGCCCAATGATTATATAGAAAAAATAAATTCTATGAGTTTTGAAGAAGTGGCTAAATACACAATAGAAAGATTTAATTTAAATGAAAGTGTTGATAGTTTAATAAAAGAATGGAATGACATGGCAATTTATGAATATAGCAATAATATTAAATTAAAGCCTAATGTAAAAGAGTATTTAGTTAAACTTAAAAAACATGATATAAAGATAGGCTTAGCTACATCTTCACCAAAAGAACTTTATGAACCAGTACTTAAAAATAATAAAGTATATGATTATTTTGATACATTCACATCAGTAGATGATGTTAAAAGAGATAAAAACTATCCAGATATATATTTATATACAGCTAAGAAACTAGGTTTATATCCAAATGAGTGTATTATATTTGAAGATATACTAATAGCTATAAATACGGCTAAAGAATCTAACTTTAAGGCAATTGGTGTTTATGATAAATCATCATATAATGATTTAGATAAAATAAAAGTTAAGAGTGATAAGTTTATATATGATTTTAAAGAATTATTATAGATGATCATAGAATGATGTTTAATTCACAATATTAATATAATGCAAATTAAAATAAAGAGTTATATTTATTCTTATAACTCTTTATTTTTTATTATTAAAAATAGATATAATTTAAACATTGTATTAAAATATAGAGTTTTATTATAGTTACATTAATTTTTTTATTATATATATTTAACTTATTATATTACTATTAGATATAGTGGCTATTGTTTATGTAGTAGCTAATGTATGTACATAAGATTTTAATACTTATGGAGTTTGGCTTCGCCACCGCGCTTTACGTTCCAATCTTTTGAGTAAAAACCACTCAAAGTAGTTCGCCCACACGTGGCTCAAAAGGATTTCCACTACAATCCCTAACTCAAAACCATGTTTATATATTTTGTTGAGTTATAAACCTTGATGTGGATTTTAAATATGGAGCGTAGAGTAGATATAAGTTAAGGCCTTCGGCCGTGCCCCTCTGACTAATCCCAAAAGCACTCACACTATTCGCTACTAACATACTTCGCAAACATCATATTTCATATCAAGTTTGCTACGTATCTTAGCCGCTCATTTGTGCTCGTAGCTTCTTTGGAATAGCCATTCACTGCCCTAAGCCCAATGCCCAGTTTCTAGGTTTTATTGGGTGCATGAACCTTACTTAATTTATTAAGCCTCCACATTTTCTATAAAATACATATCAATAATTTATAGTGCAAGTCTCCTACTATACATATGAGTCTATTTACCTGGTGTCGGCAATGTATCTTATTGTTTGGTATACCGCATTGGATAAAATCGTTGCTCCGCTATCCAATGCTGGTGTATATATAGCTTTTAAAGCAGATATATTAGCATTTAAAATTATATAGGTTATTAAGAATTTAAAACATAAAAAGCTCCTAATTAATTAGAAGCTTTTTATGTTTGGTATTTTATTTTATGATTTTTAGTTATTAGAGTAGTAGTATATATTTTCATATTCGTTTTTGGTTATGTTCATTGTCATTTCTAATTTTTTATATAAAGTTTCATAGTCTATGCTATATGATATCTCCCAAGGTAGGGCCTCTATTTGGTCAAAGTAGAATTCATATATGAAGTTTTGTGCAAATTCTATATTGTTACTAGCTTCTATTGTATATATATTATCTAAATAGTTTTTTAGTGTGTAAGTGTCGGTATTTTTTAAATCTATTCCATAGGCATATTCAAGGTGCTGTATTAAATATTTATTTAAGTTTAATTCTTGTATAGTGTGGCATATTTCGTTTATTTTTAATGGATTTGTGTATTCATTTATTTCAAATGGCAACTCCCAGTCATGTATTGCGAAGTCGCTTTGTCCGTTTTGGCTTTGTCTTAGTATTGCATCTTGGATATCATCTTCATCTGTTGGTAGTGGTATCCATTCTCCTTTTAAGTATCCGCTATTATATGCTTGTAAGTCTGCTATGTATATTTGCATTTTTGTTTCTCCTTTGGTGTTTTATTTTATGTATATAGTTTGTCCTGTTTGCGGGAAAATATGTATGAAAGTATTGGAATTAGTAGGTTTTAGGTTTGTTATGATAGTATGGATTTAGTTAAGATAGGTTTAAAAAGTCACGTTTGCGGTAATAGTAGAGGTATGTTTATAAAGAGGTGATTTTATGGAAAATGATGATTTAAAATATATTGGATCTTGTGGGAGTTTTGAAGGATTATATACTTTTCTTGAGGCAGCTAAGATTTATGGGGTGGGGGATTCTTGTTTTAGAAAGCAAGTTGCAAGGAAAAAGCTTGTTGAGGGGGTTGATGTTAAGAAGATGGGTACTACTTGGATTATTACGGAGCAGGCTTTGGTTAGGAATTTTGGGGTGGAGAAGTTATTGAAGTATAAAGATTTGTTATAAATTTAAAATATTATGTTAAAGTTCGATATATAAATATATAATATAATTACATATCGAATTTTAGCATATTAGGAGGGGACATGAAGGAATATTTAAATGAAATTAAAAGTATAAGCAAGATAGGTAGAATATTAGAAGTATCAATTGTATCAAGTATAATATTAATATTGTTAGATAGAATCAATATAGTTACTAAATTATTTTCTAATAATTTTACAATAGTTATATCTATTTTAGTCTTAGGATATATAATATTAAGAATTATGGAACTAAACGTATTTGATTTGTATAAGTTAAACGTTATAAATGATATAGACTTAGTATTAATATATATGCTTTTTACAAGTATTATTTTAGTTATAAGCTCTTCAGTTATATTTAATCAATTTACATATAGGTCAGATGTTTGTATATTTATAATATTAATTTTAATTATATTTATATATGGTAGGAGTAGAATAATTACTAATAATAGAAGAAATTCAGAGAATGATTTATATAATATATATGATCTTAAAGATTTATTTGAAGATAAAATAGATATACAGAATAAGGCTATATTAATTGATGAAGAAGCTGTAAATTATGATTTACTAGGAAGAGATATATTTATAAATAATTTATATAATACTATAGTAGATAATAAGGCAAGGAAAAAGTTTGTTATAGCTCTAGAGGGGCATTGGGGAAGTGGTAAAAGTACCATACTAAATATTGTAAAGAATAAACTAGAACCTCATGATGACATAATAATTATAGATGATTTTGATCCCTGGAACTATAATGATCAAAGTAGCATGTTTAGAGCTATGTTTGATTCAATATTAAGAGCATCAAAAATAAGATTTAGCATGTCAGAGTCGAAAAAGTTTATAGATACAATGTGTGAAATGATATTTGATACTAAATATGGAAAGCAAATAAAAATATTAGATTTAAGAAGACATGAAAAGTTTAATGAAATAACAAAAAAAAAAAAAATGATTAATGAATATCTTAATAAAAATAAAAAAAATGTTATTTTTATTATTGATAATATAGACAGAGCAGATAAAGAAAACGTAGGATTATTATTCAAGTTAGTAGGTAGTGTATTAGATTTTGAAAATATAACCTATATACTATCTTATGATGATACTAGAGTTAAAAATATTATGAGTGATGACTTAAATATTGATTATGATTATCTAAAAAAGATTATTCAACTTGAAGTGAAAGTACCAATTATTAATGATAATATAAAAATTAATGTGGTGGATAAATGTATTAAAAACTTATTGGCATTATATGGAACAGATAAGAATGAATTATATAAATATAATTCATTAACAAAAGGTATTTCAGATGTCATTAAGGATATTAGAGATTTAAAAAGATTTTTAAATTCTGTAATAACATTTTGTTATAGAAGTAATCAAAAGTTAAACCCTATAGATACAATAACTATAGAAACAATAAAGATGTACAATATAGAGCTATATCAGTCAATTATAGAAAATAAAAGATATTTTATATCTGAAGATAAAATAAAAGATGCGGACCTGTATAAAGATGTTTTTATTGGTTCAGATAAATTTAATACAGAGGGAAAAGATTATTTTGATTCTATATTTATTAAAGAAGAAAATAAAAAATTCCTAAATATATTGTCAGAAATATTTCCTTATGTTAATAATTATAAAAACGGAAAAAAATTACGGAACCATGGAAATATAATATATCCATATGATAAAAATGAACAAGCTAGTAGAGTAAAAGAAAAAAGAATATATAGTGCAAAGTTTTTTGATTTATATTTTACTGAATCATCAAATTATTTTACATACATAAATGATCTGGTAGATAAATTTATAGATAAAATTAATAATGGCAATTCAATAGAATTGAGAGAGAGTTTTATAAACAGTATACCAAAAGATATTCATAGTGAATTTTTTAATACATTATATTTATTTATAAGTGAAATTAATAAAGATAAATTAATAGATACTTTAAATATATTATTTGAGAATATTAAATATATTGATAATTATAAAGGATTCAGTGAATTAAGTGCTAGAAATAGAACTTGTGTAATAATATCTGATATTTTACTTATTATAGATGAAGAAAATCTTGATAACTTTATAGAAAGTGTTAGATTTGAATATTCTAAATTACGAATAATTAGCAATATAGATTATTGGATCGATAAAGATAAAGAAGCAGAAGAATCTCACAAAGAAATTGTGTATAATAAATGGAATAAGATGTATCAAGGAATGTCTTGTAGTATATATGATAATAATATAAGTATATATGAATCCTACTATATGGAATATAATATTTATGGTCTAGCACAAGGTATACAGGGAACTTCAAGAGATATTAAAAATTATATTAAAAAAGTATTAAATGAACAAAATATTATAAGATTTTTGTTTGATATTATGTCTAAATCAACAGGAACTAAAGTTACATACTATATAAAATTAGAGTCTATAAATACATTCACTACAGAAGATGAAATAAATTTAATACTTGATAGGAAAGATAGCTATTCTGAAGATGAAAAAATTGTACGAGATATTTATAAAATATCTATGGAACATAAGGGCGAAGAATTTATAGATGATGAAAGATTAACATTTGATCAAGATATAGATTTTAAAATATAATTTATAATAGAGTGTGTATAATTATAAATGGTGCACACTCTATTTATATTTAATTGGTTATATTAAATTATATTTTTCCAAATTATTTTTAATCTTTTCATATAAACTTACTCTAACAATACCACCATTAAACCAATATCTAAATAAACCACGAGAGATTCCAAGTTTATTAGCTGCTACTTCTAGAGTATAATTATTTTCTTTTATCCATAATTTAAGCTTATCCAAAAATTTATCAAAGTTATATATGAGTTTTGTATAACCTTCAATACATAGGTATTCTATATCAAATTTAGATGCGAGTAGATTAAGTACTTCCTTAGTAGGATAATATCTATTACACTCATAACCACTTATAATAGAATTTGTAACATTGCATAGCTTAGCAACTTCAGGAATAGATAATCCTAACTCGATACGAGACTTTCTAAGTCTATCTCCAAATGTATCTTCTTTAAACTTAGGAGATAAGCTTATATCTACAGAATCAATGTCTTTTAGTTCATGAGTGATAGTTGTATCTAACTTAGGTAAATCTACAATAGTATTATCTTCTAAAGTAGCACTTTTATAGATAGCGCATCTGAAATATCGTGCGTTACGAGAATTGCAGATTTACCTTCATTTTTAATTATTCTATAAACATCATCACTAACTAAAATCCTTGTCTGATAATCAAGTGCTGAGAATGGTTCATCAAGTAAAAGTATATCAGGATCTACCGCAAGTGTACGGATAAGTGCAACTCTTTGTCTCATACCACCTGATAACTCTTTAGGATACATATTTCTAAAATCCCATAAATCATAAGTTTTTAATAGTCTTTCAACTCTTTTCATTGCTTCATCAGTTTTTTGATTTTGGATTTCAAGACCAATAGTTATATTGTCCATAATATTTCTCCAATCTAGTAAGTGATCTTTTTGAAACATGTATCCAATTTTTCCATTTATAATTACATCTCCACTAGTAGGTTTTAAAAGATTAGTTAGTATGTTTAGTATTGTTGATTTTCCAGAACCACTAGGACCAAGAAGAGTTAATATTTCCCCTTCAATTAAGTTAAAGGTTATGTTTTTTAAGACTTCAAGCTCTCCATCTTTGGTATAAAATGTTTGAGAAAGGTCTGAAATTTTGACCATTTCTTTCATATTAGTCACCCCCAAGAAGTTTTTGGTATATATTATTGTATTAATTTGAGGAGGGATTTGTACCATTTTTTAAAATTTAATGTGTAAAATATACTATACAATGGGTAAATGGTATAAGAGCTATTTTTTTAGGCGAGGTCGTGTTTTATAACGTGGGGGTATAAATCTCCATAGTAAAAATATTTCTATATTTACTTTATGACAAATTTTAAGACAAGCTAATATATAATTTATGAGACTCATAGAAGGATTATAGAAACTTAAATAGGTTATAACATAGAAACTGTTAAATCTATTTTAGAAATATTTAAAGACAGTTTATGTTAGGAAAAAATCATTATATTAGATAAAGCATAGCAAGATTGTAAGAATTAATGTAAAAAAAGTGTATAGAAAAAGAGCTTTTAAATGTTAAGAGTAGATAAGTTATAGAATTATTTCAACTTTGAGAACCTCTATGGGGAAAAAGAAAAATATAAAGAAAATAATTCTAGGTATGTTGATAAAAAATCTTTTTAATGAAAAGCTTAAATAATATAAGTAAGTTTAAAGCTTTGTATGATCAAGATGTATGACTTATAAATATAATTGTTGGATAGTTGTTAATAGATATTTTATAAAGTATTGATTATGAAATGTTTAAAATGACTATAGAAATTGATAATGATAAAGGTAATACTCAACTTAGTATAGATATTGATTTAACTAGTACAACGTTCTATGTTAATATAAAGTTAAAATAAAAAATGATAATAATATAAAATTTAAATAAAATATTCGTATTTGTATGTACTATAATAAGGTATTTAATTAAATTTTAAAAAAAATTATTGATATATACTAAATAGATAAAAAAACTATATTTAAAAAAATAAAGAATATAAAGTCTAAAAAATACCACTAATTTATATAAAATGAATTAAAAATACAATAGAATTGAAAAAAAATAATAAAATAGTATACATTATTTGTAAAAATATGTTATTATATAAAAAACATAAATACGAACTATTTAAATATGTTCGGAAATGTTTAAAAAAATACTTGGGGGAAAAATATAATGATAAAGAGAAATGGACAACGTATAGCAGCCATAGCTATGACAGTAGCATTAATGGGACAAAATGTATCACCAATTTTTTCATTAGAAAGCTTAAAGGGCATAGAAACTGTAACAAGTGAAAATGAAGCTAAAGCAGAAGAACTTGCACCGCAAGATCAATATGAAGAAACTGAAAAATCTGAATTAGAAGAAACAGAATTTGAAGAATCATCAGAAACTGAAATTGAAAAATCAGAGACTGAAGAAATAAAATCTAAAGAAGTACAAGCTATTGAAGAAGCAGCTGATAAAACAAATACTGATAAAGCAACAATAGACTTTAAAGTATTAGCAACAAGTGATTTACATGCAAACTTAATGAACTATGATTACTATACTGGTTCAGAAACAAATAATTCAGGGTTAGTTAAGGCTGCAACAGTTATAAAAGAACAAAAAGAACAAGCTAATAAATCAAAAAAATCATCAGTAGATAATGTATTATTAGTAGATAATGGAGATACAATACAAGGAACTCCGCTAGCTAACTTATATGCTATAAAACAACCAGTAAAACCTGGTCAAAAATATCCAGTATATGAAGCCTTAGAATCTTTAGGATATGATATGACAACTATAGGTAACCATGAAGTTAACTATGGTATGGATTTTATAAAGCAAATAACAGCTGCAAACACTAGTATGGGAATGGTTTGTGCAAATCTTAAAGATGCTAAATCTGGAAAGTTAGTATTTGATCCATACAAAATATTAACTGAAAAAGTTGTAGACTCTAATGGACAAGAAAGAGAGTTAAAAATAGGTATAACTGGAGTTGTTCCAACACAAATTTTAAACTGGGACAAAGTTATATTAAATGGTGAAGTGGCAGTTGATGAAATGGATGAAGCTGTAAAAAAATATACTAAAGAAATGAAAGATAATGGTGCTGATATAGTTGTTGTACTTGCTCATACAGGATATGGTGATAAAACAACAAATGTAACAGGTGCAGAAAATGCAGGATATGCATTATCTATGATAGAAGATGTAGACGTAGTTGTTGGTGGACACGTACACAAAAGTGAAAAATACAATGTTCAAAAAGATAATGGAGATATAACTCAATATGTTCAACCACTTAATAATGGTAAAGAGGTTGGGGTAGTTGACCTTAAAATAGATGTAACAGAAGAAAATGGTAAAGTTACATATAAAATAAATGACTCAGAAAGTAAAATAAATAACGTAAGTACAAAAGATAAAAAAAATGATGAAGCAACAGAAGCTGTTGTTAAAGAATATCACAAAGCTACAGATGCATATGTAAATGAAAAATCAGGAGAAGTTACAAAAGACTTAAATAGTTTCTTTACATTAGTAGCAGATGATCCATCAGTACAAATAGTATCTGATGCACAAAAAGCTTATGTTGAAAAATTAATAAAAGATAATGATCCAAGTTTAGCTAAGTATGCTGACCTTCCAATATTATCAGCAGCAGCTCCATTTAAAGCAGGAAGCAGTGCGGACAATTATGTTGATATAAAAGCAGGAGGTCTTGCTATAAGAGACTTATCTAACTTATATAAATATGATAATACAGTATCAGTTATAAAATTAACTGGTTCAGATGTAAAAGAATGGTTAGAGTTCTGTGCTAATATGTTTAATACAATAAATCCTAACTCAACTAAAGAGCAAGACTTAATAAACAGAGATTTCCCTACATTCAACTTTGACGTATTAGATGGAGTTGAATATGAAATAGATGTAACTAAAGCTCCTAAGTATGATAAAAATGGACAAGTAATAAATCCTAATTCTTCAAGAATATACAACTTAACTTATAATGGACAACCTATAGACTTAGACCAAGAATTCTTAATAGCTACTAATAACTATAGAGCTGGTGGAAATAGCTTCCCATGGCAAGGTAGACAAGAAATAGTTTATAATAGTACAGATGAAAGTAGAGATGTATTAAAGCAATATATAGAAGATGCTGGAAGATTAGAGCCAAGCGTAGATAACAACTGGAAATTTAAAGCTGTAAATACAAATGCTAAAGTATACTTTACTTCTCATGAAAATGGAGCAAATTACTTAGCAAACTATCCTGCAATATCAACAGAAAAAGAAGTAGCAGGAGATAGATTATACAAATATTACTATGATTTATCAAACACTCAAGAAAAAGAAGAGTCAAATAAAATAACAATATTACATACAAACGATACTCATGGTAGATTAAAAGCTGATAGTAAAGTAATAGGTATAGATACTGTTGCTGCAATAAAAAATAATACTAAAAACTCAATATTAATTGATGCAGGGGATACTATACACGGTTTACCATTTGTAACATTAAGTAAAGGTCAAGATGCAGTTGATTTATTAAATGCAGCTGGATATGAATATATAGTTCCTGGTAACCATGACTTTAACTATGGATACTCAAGATTAATGGAATTATTTAAAAATAGTGTAACATTAAAAAGCGGTGAAAATAAACTTAGATTATTAGCTTCTAATATAAATAAAGATGGAAAATCTGTGTTTGAAGCTAATCACATAAAAGAAATGGAAGTTAACGGAAAAACTGTTAAAGTTGGATTCTTTGGTATAGCTACACAAGAAACAGCTTACAAAACTAATCCAAACAATGTTAAAGGGATAGAATTTACTAGTCCAGTAGATGCAGCTAAAGAACAAGTTGAAGAGTTAGAAAAACAAGGTGCAGATGTAATAGTAGCTTTATCACATGTTGGTACTGATGAAAGTAGTGATCCTACAGCATATGATGTTATAAAAGCTGTTGATGGTATAGATGTATATGTTGATGGACACAGTCATACAACATTTAAAAATGGTGAAAAAGTAAATGATACTTTATTAGTAAGTACAGGAGAATATTTATCAAACCTTGGTAAAGTTGAAATAGAATTAGATGAAAATAATGAAGTAGTAAATGCTACTGCAAGCCTTATAACTAAAGAAGAAGCTTCAAAAGTAACTCCAGATGCAAAAGTTGCTGCTAAAATAGCTGAAATAGATAAAGCACAAGGTGAAGTATTATCTGAAGTAATAGGAAAAAATACTATAGAATTAGATGGAGAAAGAAACAGCGTAAGATTTGGAGAAACAAACTTAGGGAACTTAATAACTGATGCTATGATGGATGAAACTGGTGCAGACTTAGCTATAACAAATGGTGGTGGAATCCGTGCTAGTATAAAAGTAGGAGATATCACAAAAGGTGATATAGTAAGTGTTTTACCATTTGGTAACTTTGTAGTTACAAAACAACTTACAGGAGCTCAAATAAAAGAAGTTCTTGAATTTGGTGTAAGAAGCTATGGAGAATCTTTAGGTGGATTCCCACATGTAGCAGGTATAAAATTTGTAGTAGATCCAAGCAAGCCAGTTGGAGATAGAATAATATCTTTAACTATAAATGGTGAAGCTTTAGATATGAACAAAACTTATACAGTAGCAACAAATGACTTTACTGCAGCAGGTGGAGATGATTACCCATGCTTTGCTGATGTTCCAACAATAAACGAATACTCTTCATTAGAAGAAATATTAGCAAACTTTATAAAAACTTTAGGAACTGTTAGCTA
>CAJFPU010000005.1 GCA_904418825.1 uncultured Romboutsia sp.
AATCTAATACTATTGTATATTTTATTCTATGATTTTTATTTTTAAAACTATTTTATATAATAAATAGTCTTTGTTATATTATTATGATAAAAATAACCATGCCATAGTATTTTCAATAATTTTAATTATAAGGTATGGTTATTTATCTAGTTTGATATAAATTATTTGTAATATATTAAAATTGTAACTAAAATAACTTCTGTTTTTTTAAATTAATTCAATAAATCTATTCTTAATAATAACTCTAGTTATATATCTATCTTTATTCAATATATTTATGAAAATATCTTTAACTCAGTCAATTTCTTTATTCTTTTACTTATTTGTATAAACTTAAATAAAGCTAAATAATTAGATATACTCTATTTAAATTTAGTATATATATCTATACTATTAATATATTTATTAATAGATATAATTTATGGTATGGAGGTACATTTTTATGCAGCTTAGAAATAATAAAATGTATATTCCAACTGATAAAGGCTCTTTATCTGTTGACGGAGTTGGATATTTAGAAGTTGAGTCTGACTTAATTAGATTAAATCTTGGAATTACAAGTAATAATGAAAGTGCTAAAGAAGCTAAAGATAAAAATTTACAAATACTTGAAAACTTAATTACTAGCTTAATTGATTATGGTATACCTAAAGAAGATATAAATACTAAAGATATATTAGTTTCTAAAAACTATATTGGATGTGATAACCAACAAGCATCATTTATCGTAACTAATTTAGTTACTGTTATGATAAATGATATATCAAAATTAAAAGACATTTATTCTTTAGCTATAGAAAATGGAGCCAATGATAATATAAGTGTAGACTTCTTGCTATCTAATCCAGGCTATTATTACAGTAAAGCACTAAAAAAAGCTAGTAAAGATGCACTTAATAAAGCAACCTTACTAGCTAGTAGTTTTAATATAAGATTTAATCCATCTCCATTTAAAATAATTGAAAAAAGTTCTTCTTTGTACTCTATTGCTTATTCTACTTCTAAGTCATATGCATCTTCTCAACAAGATCTATCATCTGGAATAGTTAAAATTACTGCAGAAATTGAAGCAATATTTACTACTATTTTATGTTAACTAAAAAAGTCTACATTAAAGTAGACTTTTTTATAACGAATAGGAAATTATATTCATTTTTAAATTGTTGATAAATATAATTTCCGTAACGAGTTTCAAAAAATTAGTCTTACAAAATTTTAAAGAAAAATTTTTTATATTACACAATTTTCTATTTGAATTATATAATCTTGACACTTTTCACACATTATTATACTTACTATATAACTATCATCAACCTTACCTTGTCTAGATAATTTGTTAAACGATAAACCTTTATACTCTTTACTTATATCACTTATTATATATTCTCCATCTTTAGTAAGAATATAAAAATGATACTCTAAAAATCCGAAAAACTTTTGCTTTTCTTTCACACCTGCTAAACACTCAGGACATGCCTCTTGATAGTATTCTATATCAAAATCAACATCATCAGCTTCATTTAACATATTTAATATATTATCAACCGTTATACCTTTAACTGGCTTTTCTTCATCATTTATTAACTCACTACAATTATTTTCATTTAATACATATTCTGTATCTTCATAAGTAAACTTATATTCACTCATATTAACACCTCTTTACTTTATTCAATTTCTGATTTAAATGGAACATCTTCATTTATTGCTTGTATATATTCATCTTCATCTATATAACCAAGCTCTTTCATCTTATATAATATAACTTCCTGTCTTTTTTTAGCTTCTCTATGTTCCTTATATTTAGCTGGACTATTAGTTATTCCTACTAACATAGCACTTTGAGCTAAAGTTAAATCTTGTACATCTTTTCCAAAATACACCTTTGAAGCTTTTCCTACTCCATAAGCTGACTTACCGAAGTAAACATTATTTAAATAAGTGCATAGTATTTCATCTTTAGTCATAAACTTGTCCATTTGAGTAGCATAATACATATCTTTTATCTTTCTTGTTATTGTTTTATCTTCACTTGTTAAAAGATTTTTAGATATTTGCATTTCTATAGTACTTCCACCTTGAATAGTATCTGAAAATATATTATGAAGTACAGATCTTGTTAAAGATATAATATCTACACCTTGATGCTCATAAAATCTTTCATCTTCTATAGAAACTAATGCCTCTTTTAAATATTTAGGTATTTCCATATCAGGAACTACTTCACTACTTATATAACTCTCTCTCAATATTTCTTTATTTATAACTTTTGTATCTTTTAAAGATGATATTACAACTAATGATCCAATTGCTGATATTCCAATTGATGCAATCAATAAAATACTCAAAAATACATTTAATAATTTAAAACGCATTTTTTTCTTTGCTTTTTTTCGTTTTTTAGCTCTACTAGATTTATTTATATTATCTCTTTTTATTTTATTATTTTCTATTTTGTTTTCATATCCTACATTATCTAATCTTACTTTTTCTTCATAATATCTTTGGTGTTGCTTAGATTTATAATTGTAATCATTTGAACTTACTTTTTTTCTTCTTATTCTATTGTCATCATTATAATTCATATTCTCCTCCTCAATATTATAAAATTAATTATACATTGTTATATAAAATAAATCAAAGCACAAATTTGTAATATATTTATAAAATAAGTGATTAAAATTATAAAATTGGGGAATTATATATTTTGTACTATTTATTAAGGAGGTGATTACAAATGGCTTACTTTATAACAGATGCTTGTATAAGCTGTGGAGCTTGCGAGCCTGAATGTCCAGTTAACTGCATATCTGCAGGAGATGACAAATACATAATAGATGAAAATATATGCATAGAATGTGGTACATGCAATAGTGTATGTCCAGTTGATGCTCCTCAACCTGAGTAATAAAAAAGAAAAGCATTTGCTTTTCTTTTTTATTTTATATTTATAGTTTGTACTATAGTATTATTTTTAGTATCTTCTATATCAGAAAACTCTAATCTTATAGGCTCTTTAATATTATGTAATGCTACTCCCATTTTTAATGTCTTACTTTCTCCACTTTTTAAGTTTCCTATAAGTCCATGTACCTCATCCTTATATGTACTTACAAAATATTTTGTTGATAAGTCTCCTTGATATGGATATACATCTAAATTAGCTAATTCAATGTCATTTACACCATTATTTTTTACATCTACTGTTATTATTGCAGATGCATTATAGACTTCATCTAATTCTATTGATGAATCATTTATTGATATTTCTTTTACCTTTATATTTATATCTTTATTATTTGTATTATTTATCAATATCTGTTCATCATCTATATGATTTTTTTCTAAACAAGTAGATACAGTAGATGAGAATATTAATAAAAATATAGTAGCTATGCTTTTAAAAAATCTAATCTTCATACTTTCCTCCTAACAATTTTTTTTATTTTATGCATAAGAAGAAATTTTATTCATCATTAGTTAAATATGGATAAATTTTAAAAATAAAAATATATTTTATTTTTTACGATTTTTTTCCGACATTTCTCTTGATTTTTTTGTCGAAATTTGTTATTATTAATTCAAGGTTATCCCCTAATAACCGATTATTTTACTCCCCAAATAAAATATATTCCCTAATAAACCCCTTTTTATAATATATTTTACCCCTTTATAGCCTTACTTGATCGGATTAAAGTAAGGCTATTTTTTCATATTTTTTTATTATATCTCTTATAACTCGATATCCCTTTGCTTTTGTTTCAACATATAAACTTTCTCTATAATCATCTATAATTTCCCACATATTTCCATTTTTAATTAGCATTATATTTATATACTTATCATTTGTATTTAAAGTCCATGTAAATTTTTCTTCATTTTCTTTATTATAATACCAATCTAAATGTGTATTTATACAAGATATATCATTCATAATATCTAAAACATTTTCATATCTATCGTAAGTATTAATATTGATACATTTTTCAATTATATTTATCATTACCTTAGGTATATGGGGTAAATATTTTTTTCTAATCGGAAATTTACCTTTTGCACAAGCTATCTTTAAACTATTTAAATCCTTATATCGTCTTGCTTGCTTATTATATTCTTCATTACCATTACATAATCTATATAGTGTAGTACCTATTTGATATATATCTATTTTTTTATTTATAGTTGAATTTGTACACTGTTCCGGTGCTATATGCTTATAATATACATTTTTTAACTTTGCATTACCTAAGCTATTTAAATATAACGCAGAACCAAAATCTGTAAGTATTGCACTTCCTTCATTGCTTATCAATATATTATTAGGCTTTATATCACAATGTACAATATTATTTTCATGAACCCAGTATATAGCCGAAAGAAAATCTAATGAGAATTTTATTATTTGTCTTAATGTAAGGTTTTGATTTTCTATTAGATGCTGAAGAGATCCATTTTTTAAATATGGCATAGTTATATATATATAGTCATTATCATAAGATGCCGAGTGTATTTTCATTATATTTGGATGATTTAATTTATATATTTTTTTTGATTCATCAAAATATCTTCTAGGTTCCTTTAGAACTTCCTTATCTATTTGTTTTAATATAAATTTAGATCCAACTTGTAAATCTTTTACAATATATAATGATGAGTTAACACCTTCTGACTTTATTTTTTTTATTATTTCAAAGTCAAATCGAGTTCTTAATTGCATATTTCCACCCCATAACTAGATAGTAATTCTTCTAATGTTGCCTCAAACTTTATAGTATACATCTCTAATCTATCTTTTATATTTAAATATGCCTTTTTTACTTTATTTTGTTTTATTATAATACTTATAAATTTTCTTATATATTCTAACTTATCTCCAATACTAAATGATACCGGTATTCTTATTTCATTTTGTTGGATAATATTTTTCTTGTCATTATATATAGAAAATATTTCAAATTGAATTTTATCTATATATATATTTATAGATATTAAATTCATAATATTAACCCCCTATAAAATAATCTCGTCTTTATATACTATGAATTTAACTTAAGATTAAACACTATTTATAAAAATTTCAATTAATGTAGTAAAACATTACATATTAATAAATAATTCATATATTCTAAAAACCATTTTAAATTAAAACTAATATCATTATATAAATATATTTTAATCTTATAATCAATTATTGAAGTAATATAATTTATTTAAGCGTAAAAAAAGAAGCCTTATTAGCTTCTTTTTATATTTTATCCTTAATTGTTAAAAACAGTTTTGCTGTAGCTAAAGTATCACTATCAGCTCTATGAGCATTTTTATTTTCTATATTATAGTAGCTACAAGCAGTTTCTAATTTTTTATTTTTCCCTTTATATGATTTTACTTGCTTTAACATCTCTAATGTACAAATATAATTTGTTATTGGCTCTAAGTTTAAAAGTTCTAAATAATAATTTAAAAATTTTAAATCAAACTTTGCATTATGAGCTATCATAGTCTTATCTCCTAAATATTTTCTAAATCTAGGTAAAACTTTTTCTATACTCTCTTCATTCTCTACCATATCATCACTTATATTAGTTATCTCTGTTATAAAATAAGGTATATGACTTTTAGGCTTTATTAATCTTGAGTAATTTCTTACTATTTTATCTTCATTTATTTCAGTTATACCAATTTCTATTATTTCACAACCTTTATATGGATCAAGCCCTGTTGTTTCCAAATCTACAACTACATATTCTTGCATAACCATTCTCCTTATTATAGCTAAAAGTTTACTTAAATCATATCTTAATAGTAAAATAAGCACCTATAATATTATATATAAGGTGCTTATTTTTTAATAGTTATTTTATATATGGAAGTGGATTTACATGATTTCCATTTATTCTTACTTCAAAATGAAGATGAGGACCAGTAGAGTTTCCTGTAGAACCCATTTTAGATATCACTTGCCCTTTTTGAACTCGCTGTCCAACTGATACATTTAATTCATTGTTATGGGCATAAAGTGTTACCTTTCCATCATCATGTTGTATCATAACAGTTTTTCCATATCCTCTTTGAGTCCCTGAAAATATTACTTTTCCTGAGTCTATAGATACTATAGGTGTTCCTGTTGGTCCTGGTATATCTATTCCAGTATGCATTTTTCTAGTGTTAAATATAGGATGTATTCTATATCCATATGGAGAACTTATTCTAGAATATCCTGGTACTGGCCAAGAACCACTAGATATAATTTGCCCATCTTCAACAACTACACTTTGTGAAGCTATTTTTTCTATTTCTGATTCTAATTCAATTTCTTCTTTTTCTAATTCAGCTTTTAATTTTTCTACTTCTATTTTATCATTATTTAAAGATTCATTATCTTTTTCTAATAATAATTTTAAATCTTCTTGTTCAACTTTTTTCTTTTCTATTTGACTTTTCTTTTCTTCTATTTCCTGTTTATTTTCATCAAGTTCTGTTAAAATTTCTTTATCTTGTTTTACAATTTGTTTTACTATGTACATATTATTTAAAAAATCAGATATAGATGAACTATTTAATAATATTTTTATATAACTCATAGAATAATTACTATTTATTACTTTTATTCTTTTAGCTAACTGCTCTTTATTATTTTTTATATTATTTTCTAACTCATTTATTTCAGATTTTATATCATCTATCTGTAAATCAAGTTCATTTATTTCTTCATTAGTTAAAGATATTTTTTCTTCAATTTCTTTTATTTTAGAGTTTAATTCTATTATTTGTTCATCTAGTCTTAATTGACTATCTCTATTTTCAGTTAATTTTTTTTCTAAATCAACCTGCTCATTTTCACCATACACAAATTGTGTACTAAATATTATACTGCATAAAGTAATTGTCGCTATTATTTTCTTCACTCATTCTCCCCCTAAACTTTATACTTTTAAGTATTTCTTTACTGATATAACACTTCCTAGCACTCCTATTGTAATCCCTGTTATAAATAAAGTAGCTGATAATAATATTGTTATATCAGAAACTTGAATCATCATATTATCATTCATAAAATTAATTGCCTTGCTCACATTTTCTAATATGTAGTCATACATATATATACATGTAAATAAAGCTATAGCTGAACCTATCATACCTATAGTAAAACCTTCTACTATAAATGGTAATTTTATGAAGCTATCACTTCCGCCTACATACTTAATTATTTCAATTTCTTCTTTTTTACTATATACTCTAGTTTTTATTGTATTTGATATTATAACTAAGCAAATTAATATTAAAAATACAATAAGTATACTACCAAAATTTCTAATAGAATCTGAAATTTTAATAAAATTATCTACTACATCTTTATGGTATTCTACGTTTTTAATATTATCTAAATCAGATATTTTACTTGAAACTGAATCTATATTTTCAGAATTTTCTAGTGTAACAATATAGCAGTCATCTAATGGATTTTCTAATCCTTCTAATAAATAAGAATCTTCTCCCCAACTACTTTTCATCTCATCTAACATAGTTTCTTTATCTTTAAACTCTATATTTTTTATTCCTTTTATATTAGATAAATCAGTTTTAATATTATCTAAACTAGATTTATCTAAATTATCTTTTATAGATACTCTTATTTCATTTATTTCATATTCTGTTGCTTTTATAAATTGATTTGTATTTAATACAATACTTGTTATTATTCCTAAGATTATTAAAGATGCTGTAACTGAAATTATAGATATAAAACTCATTGTTTTATTTTTAAAAACACCTTTTATACCTTGATTTAC
This sequence comes from uncultured Romboutsia sp., assembly GCA_904418825.1. Lineage (GTDB taxonomy): Bacteria > Bacillota > Clostridia > Peptostreptococcales > Peptostreptococcaceae > Romboutsia. The sequence continues at coordinate 7,791 of CAJFPU010000005.1, forward strand.
ACTATATAAAAAATTAGACATTAAATTCATAATTCTCCCTCTTTGTATCTTTTATTATTTTTCCATTTTCTAAATGTATAACTCTCTTAGGGAATAAATTTATAAGTTCATTATCATGTGTTGCCATTATAACAGTAACACCTTCTTCATTTATATCATTTAATATATTTAATATACCTATAGAATTTTCTCTATCTAAGTTTCCAGTACATTCATCTGCTATTATTATAGATGGTTTATTTACTATTGCTCTTGCTATAGCTACTCTTTGTAGTTCTCCACCTGATAATTCATCTGGATATTTATTATATTTATCATCTATTTTGACCTTAGATAATACTTCCATTACACGTGGCTTTATATCCTTTTTCTTAGCTCCAACAGCTCTCATTGCAATTTCAACATTTTCATATACAGTCTTTTCTTTTAAAATCCTAAAATCTTGAAATATTATACCTAAATTACGTCTATAATTATGTATTTTTTTATATTTAATTTTACCTAAATCTTGTCCTAGTACTGATATCCTTCCTGATGAAACTTTTTCTTCTCTTGTTAAAATTTTAAGTAATGTGGATTTTCCTGCACCAGAATGTCCAACTAAAAATATAAACTCACCTTGGCTTATACCTAAATTTATGTTATTAAGAGATTTGCTTCTATCAGAATATACCTTATCTACATTAGTAAATTTAATCAATTGTATCACTCCATATATTCTATTTTTAAACTAAATCTATATCTATTATATATTATATTTGTCGTTTTTGTAACCTTTTTGTAATATTTTATTATTTTTTTAATTTTTTACTAATTTTAATTAAAATTTAAAAGGCTATTTCAAGATAAAATAAATTTTACTCGAAATAGCCTTTGCTTTAATATTTAGTTTTTTTCATATTTTTTTCATCTTTTAAATATACTAAACCATTTCCTTGTACTGTTCTAGAATAATCTAATACTTTTGTGTGTTTTATTAATTGAGCGTATAACTCTTCTTGTGTTAAATTTCTTTTAAACTCATTTTTAGACCAATTTTTTAATAAAGCCAAACTTCCTGCAACATGAGGTGTAGCCATACTAGTTCCACTCATAACAGCAAACTGATTATTAGGATATGTTGACATTATATCCACTCCAGGTGCAACTACATCTATAGATTTATTAGAATTAGAAAATTTAGCAGGTACGCCTTTCTTATCAACTGCTCCAACAGCTATTACATCTATGTATGCTGCCGGATATGAGTATTCAAAACTATCAGCATTTCCATCACCTTCATTACCTGCTGCACATACCACTATTATATTTTTATTAACAGCTTCTTTTATTGCTTTTTCTAATTTAACATTATTTTCTGATAAACCAAGTGACATAGATATTATATCTACCTTTTGTTCTACTGCATATTTTATAGCATTTATTACCCAACTTAACTTTCCTGTTCCAGTTCTATTTATAGCTTTTAGAACATAAATTTGAGCCTCTGGAGCTACACCTGTTATGGCATTTCCATTTGCACATATAGTACCTATAACATGTGTTCCATGTCCAACTCTATCAATCACTATATTTGGATTTTTTTTATCCTCATCTGTAAAATTTCTTACTCCTATTATATTGTTTTTTAAACTTTCATGTTCTATATCACAACCTGAGTCTATAACTGCAATTTTAACACCAGCACCTTTTTGCGATTCTTGCCATATACTTTTTGCTTTTATCATTTCTACTCCATATACTGGTTTTGTTGCACTTCCTCTAAATTCTTTATTTATGATAAAAGGCATTAGCTTAACATCTAAATCTACATTTTCTATTTTCATTCATATCACTCCAAAATATTGTATATTAAATTATATATTTTAAGAGTAATTATGGTGATTAATATTATCATTTAAATATTTTTCAATATTTTCTAACATATCTTTTTCTTCTATAACATTTAAATCTATATTATTTATGTATTTTTCTTCATCGTTAATCTTATAAATTCCATTTAATATATCATTTTCGATAATTATATCAATTATAACTTTTGAACTTAAATAATAAGTACCTATCTTTCCTTTTTTGTTATTTTTCCATTCTCCAATATACTTATATAAACCACATATACAAGTACCTATTCCATCTCTTTCTCCTCTTTTAAAGTCTCCTTCATATATTTCTTCATTTTTATATTTAAATCTTCCATTGCCTTCAAATAAATCATCCTTAAATTCACCTTCATAAATAATACCGTCTACTGTCTTTAACGTTCCATAACCTTTTTTTAATCCATATCTATATTCACCTTCATATATATCACCAATAGAATTTATATAACATCCATGCCCATGAAATACATTGTCTTTAAATTCCCCTGTATATTTGTCTCCATTTGAATAAATATATTCACCTTTACCATTGATTTTATCATTTGAAAATTCTCCTATATATATATCACCATTTGACTTTATTAATTTTCCATTTCCACATTTTAAATTATCTTTCCACATTCCTATATATTTGCTTCCATCTTTATAATATAATACTCCCTTACCTTCCTTTTTATTATTTAAAAAATGACCCTTATATATATCATTATTTTTATACGTATAAGTTCCTATCCCTTCTGCTACACCATTTCTAAAATCACCACTATATGTACATCCATTGTTATAAGTATATTTACCTATACTATGCATTAAATCATCTTTCCAAATCCCTTCATATTTTTCCTTATTTGAAAATACACAAATACCAAAACCTTGCCTTTTACCATTTACAAACTCACCTTTATACAAGTCTCCATTATTATATTTATAAACTTTCTCATTAGTTGAATATTTATCTATTACTTTATATGAATTATCTTTATTTTTATTTTCAATCTGTTTAGATATCCCTCTACTACATCTCATATTTAAATTATTAATTTTCTTATTCTTATTCTTATCTCTTAAATATTTTATAATTGTAAGTATTATAAAGATAGAAGATAATAATAAAAATACTTTAAATATAGTAAAAAAATACATCTTTATTTCATCCATATCGAGTATATTCTCCTTTATTAAATTAAAATATATTAATTTATATTTTATTGATTTATTTATTATACTTATAAAAATATTTTTTCACTTAAAGCTAATGTATTGATATAAACATATTTATAAATTTATTCATAAACATTAAAATAATATAATCTAATTAAGTATAAAAAAAGCTATCGATAAAATATTTTTATCAACAGCTTTCTTTTAAAGTATATTTAAAATCTATTCCTTCATATAACATATCTTCATTAAATAATGATATTATATTTTCAATTTCTTCTTTATACTCTATAGTCGTAACCTTATATAACATTAAATCTTCAAATAAATCCTTCATATCAAAATAAATATTTTCTAATAAGAAAAAATATCCTACTTTTATATCTTTAAGATTATTAATAATTTCTAACTTTCTATTTATATCTTTTAATATTTCTATGTTATATATATCTATTTCTTTTATAGATTCTATATAAATATTAATAGTTTTCAATATCTCTATAGATATATCATTATGTAGTTTTTCATTACTATTTTTATATAAATTAGTTCTATATTCTTCAAATATGGATTCTAAATTTTCATTTATAACTGTAAATGGAGGCTTTACAATATCTTTTATTATTAACATATCTCTAGTTTCTTCACTATTTTCTAGCGTCTTATCTAATATAAATAAATTATATGCATCATTTAAAGGATCATGTGCTTCACCATGAAAGTTAATATTTGAACAATTTAATAAGTTTTTAAGTGATATATAATTAATACATCTTATTCCGTAATTTATATATTTATCTTTCACATCTACAAATAAGTTTTTTATATTATTTATAAATCTAGGATGATTATATTTATTTGAACTTTTCTTATCTGTATTGTTAAAACACATTAAATCTAAATTTCCAAATGTATAAATACCTTCTATTTGATAAAGCTCTCCTAACCATTTCTTAAATCTTCTCATAACTATTTCATAAGAAGGCGCTTTTAATATATCTTCTTGACTTATATTTGTAAGTTCTTGTATATGCGGAAATATATTTAAATTAGTTATTGGTTTTATTAAAGATTTAAATTTTTCAATCTCACCAGTATCTGTATCGTATTTTATTGCTCCTATAGCTATTATATCTGCATCTAACATATCCTTCTTTGTTTTTGTATTTGCCATATTCATTTCAAAATCTATATATATTTTTTTCAAATATCTCACCCCTTTATATATCTATAAATATATTTTATCATCTTTTAAGATTATTTTTATTTATAATTTAAAATAAAAAATTTGATTAACTCATTTCACCAACAACGTCATGCACATAAAAAATCGACTAAATAGCTTTTATTGTATATGTAAGATAATCCTATGCTAGTCCATTTACTAAAATAGGGCTAGCTTATAATATATTAATATTATCTATAAGCAAAATAAAAACACCGATATTATATCAGTGTTTTTTATATTATTATTTTTCATAATTTTCTAAGAAAGAATGTTTAACACCATCTTGTTGCCATCCTAAAACAGAATCTATATTAACATTTTCAGCCGCTTTAAATATAGATTTTTCAACATCTTTAAAGTTTTCACCTAAACTTTTTATAAGATCTTTTATTTCATATCTTTTATTTCCAGTCTTTTTCGCTGCAACCATACATGCACAATTTAATGGCCATATACCGCTATTTTGTATAAATCTAACTATATGTTCTTCTCTTATATAATAAAGAGGTCTTATTATTTGTATTCCATCAAAATTTGTTGAATTTAATTTCGGTAACATTGTTTTAAAGTTTCCTGCACATAATAAATTTAACATAGTAGTTTCTATAACATCATCATAATGATGTCCAAGTGCAAGCTTATTGCATCCTAACTCTTCTGCTTTTGAATATAATGCTCCTCTTCTCATTCTAGCACACATATAACATGGATAATCCTTAGCTATTTCATCTGCTATTTCAAAAATCCTAGAATCAAATAAATGTATTGGAATATCTAAATATTCACAGTTATCTATAAGTAATTGCTTTATATCTTTGTGATATCCTGGGTCCATAGCTATAAACTCTACATCAAAGTTAACTTGTCCATGTCTTTTTAACTCTTGAAACATTTTAGCCATAAGTAAACTATCTTTTCCACCAGATATTGCAACAGCTATTTTATCGCCTTCTTCTACTAAATTGTAATCTCTTATAGCTTTTATAAATTTAGACCATAAATGTTTTCTATATTTTTTTATTATACTTCTTTCTATATCCTTTAATGGCTGTCTCTCATCAAAAGGAACTATAATTTCACAGCCTTTTCCTGCTAAATTGCTCATTTTATCACCTCATCTTTATGTGAACATGCAAATTATTTTATCATAAAATCTATTATAAATTCAAGTAATACGCGTATTAAATACATTTATTTACTATATTTTTCAATATTTTATTAAAATTTTTTCTTAATATTTCTTAAATTAAAGTAACCAAATTTGCTTGTACGAATACTATATTATTAGGTATTTTTTACCTAAATTTTTACTAGGAGGGATTTTAATGGAGAATAAAAGAAGAGGTATCTCTAAAAATTGTGGTTGTGAACTAGCTAGACCTTTTGTAAATGATCAAACATTTACAAAAATGTATTCCCTTTCTACTGCTTTAAATAAAGGAACATTATTTCCTGAATTATATTTATTAGATTCATCAATGTACAACAAAGAATTATATTCTACACCTAAAAAACTACGTGGGGGTAAAAGATAATGGCTCAATCACATAAATCTAGCATGATATTAAAAATTCAAGAACTAAGCTTTGCTTGTGTTGATTTAAATTTATATTTAGATAATCATCCTGATGATGCAAATGCTGTAAGTATGTATAACTCTTTTTCAAAGCAACTAAATGAAGCTATACGTAATTATGAATGTAAATATGGACCTTTAACTAATTTTGGATATGGTAAAAGTAGCTGTCCTTGGCAATGGGTTGAACAACCATGGCCTTGGGATAGAGAATTTAATTGTTAATATTAAATATATTGGGGAGGATTAAAATTTCATGTGGGTATATCAAAAAACATTACAACATCCTGTAAACATAAAAAATAGGGACTTAAAAATGGCTAAATATTTAATAACTCAATTTGGTGGACCTAATGGAGAATTAGCAGCTTCACTTAGATATTTGAGTCAAAGATATACTATGCCTACAGGTAAAAGTAGAGCACTTTTAACTGATATAGGAACTGAAGAATTGGCTCATGTAGAAATGATTGCTAGTATGGTTTATCAATTAACAGATGGAGCTACTCCTGAGCAATTAAAAGCTGCTGGTCTTGGTACAAACTATGCTCAAAACGGTTTTGGTATATATCCTTCTGATGCAAATGGAGTTCCTTTTACAACTGCTTATATAGCCGTAATGGGAAATCCTGTAACTGATTTACATGAGAATATGGCAGCTGAACAAAAAGCTTTAGCAACTTATTATCATCTTATAAACTTAACTGATGATGTAGATATAATAAATGTTTTAAAATTCTTAGGTGAAAGAGAAATTGTTCATTATCAAAGATTTGGAGAAGCTTTAATGGATGTTTATGATTTTACTGAAAGTCAACATATATTTTAAAGTTAAATCTTCACATTAAAATATACACTATTCTTTAAAATGCATTATTTTACTTTAATAATAAAAACTCTTACTTTGATTGTAAGAGTTTTTTGTTATATTTTCTTAGGTATATTTTTATAACTATTAAAATAATTTTCATTTTAACTTAATTTTATTACATATTGTTCATAAAATAAAAATACTACCTATATTAAGTAGTATAAGTTATATATTAGATAACACTCTTACTTTTATATCTTCATTTAAGTTAAGAAAAGTTGATATATTTTCTATATCTTCCTCCATAAATACTCGCAAGTATTCATTTAATATTTTAAGTGGTGCATATTCAATTCTAGATGCAAAATAATAACCTAAATCCTTAATATACTTAATATAGCATTTATTAATTCTCACTTCTGCATAAGTAGAATTTGTAGCTTGTCTACATGATTTAAATAATTCCTTAAGTCTCATATATGCACATTGTTCATCTTTTGTTGTATAAAAACTAGATAATATTTCATCTAAAGCTTGTTCAATATTTAAAAGTGCTTTTGTATTTATAAATAAATCTATATAATATGAATCTCTACTATATTTAAATTGATAGAAATCAGTTATTACATTCATAACTTCACTCCTTATATTTTTATTTAATTATTAATTTTACTATATTATTATTTTCAATATATGGTATTATTTATACACTATAAAAAAGTATTCTATCTTAATTTTTCAAATAATTATTTTATAGATTTAGTATAAATATTAAAAAATCCGATAATATTTTTATAGAATAGACATTCTTAAATATATTTTGGGAGGAATTAAATGAATTTATTACCTATACCTTGGATAAAAGAAAAACTAGAAAAAATATATAATGTTAATTTATATGGTAAATTATATTTAATGTTTAACGATATGGTTAATGATTATAATATTGATACTAATACATTAAAAACGTTAATAAATAGCTATAATATTTTAGTCAATGAATCTCATCCTTTATATTTATATTTACCAATTGAATTAAATTATAATGTTTATAAATTAATGATTTCCTTTAAATATTTATATCATGATAATATATATATAGTTTTATGTGGATACAAAGATAATTATCCAAATTTAAATGAATTAGATTGTTTAGCTAATTTGTGTAGTAAGTATGAAAATTTAGATTCTATTGTAAATTATGCATGTTTAATTGATAGTAATAAAATATATAAAATAATTAACGCTTTATTAAATACTCAACAAATATACATTAATCCATTATCATCTTGTTCTATATCTGGAATAGTTTTAAACTATCATATAAATCAACTTAATCCTAATAATGTAACTCATATATCCTTTATTGACTTAATGTATTTTTCTTATAATGATATATCTATTAACTATTATTTAAATGAATTAAGTAATAACAATAACTTTAACTATAATTGATAGACTGTATTGCAGTCTTTTATTTTTTTGTGATATGATATAACATTATAATATATAGTAAGTATAAAAGGAGGTTTTACTATGAAACTTGTATTAGCAGAAAAACCCTCTGTAGCTAAAACAATTGCATCATTTTTAGGTGCTAAAACTAGGCATGATGGATACTTTGAAGGCAACGGATATATAGTTACATATGCTGTTGGTCATTTAGTTGGCTTATATGATATGAAAGATTATGACAAGGATAGATATTCAGGTTCATGGAAGTTAAGCAACTTTCCATTTATTCCTCAAGATAAATTCAAGTTTAAAGTAGATAGCTCTAAAAAGAAACAATTTGATATTGTTAAAAATCTCTTACATAGGGATGATATAGAATATGTAATAAATGCAACTGATAATGATAGAGAGGGAGAACTTATCTCCTTTTTAATATTCTTATTAGCTAAAAATAAGAAACCAGTAAAAAGAATTTTAGTTAATGAATGGACTCCAGAAGATATAACTCGCGGTATTAATAACTTAAAAGATGATATTGATATGAGAAATTTACAAGCAGCAGGATATACTCGACTTATAACAGATTGGTTAATAGGTATAAATTTTACTTCTGTTGCTACTTTAAAATATGGTAATGGAAAATTACTTAATATAGGACGTGTTATACTTCCAACAGTTAAATTAATTTATGATAGAGATATGGAGATTTCAAATTTTATTCCTAAAACATATTATGAAATAGAAGGTAATTTTAAATCTAAAAACGGTAACTATAAAGGAAAATATATAAAAGGAAAAGAAAGTAAATTTGATGATATAGAAGAAGTTAATAAAGTTATAAATACTATAAATTCTAATGAAGGTAAAATTATAGATAAAAAAGTTACTACCTCTAAAGAATATGCACCTAAACTTTTTAGTTTAACCTCTCTTCAAGGATACATCACTTCTAAATACTCAAACTTTACATCTGATAAAGTACTAAGCGTATGCCAATCACTTTATGAAGGTAATGGAAAAGGTGGATACATAACTTATCCTAGAACCGATTCAATATATTTAGAAGAGAGCTTAGCTTCTAAAGTTTCTCAAACTTTAGACAAACTAAAAGTAGGTCTTGAATATGAAAATAAAATTAAATTTACCAAAACTAAAAGAGTTTTTGATTCTTCTAAAGTAGATAGCCATAGTGCTATAATACCTACTTATATAATACCTACTAAATTAAACTCTGATGAACAAATTGTTTATAATGCTATAAAAGATAGATTTATAGCTAACTTCATGCCACCTGCTGAATATGAAAATACTGAAATTAAAACTGATGTAGATTCTAATATATTTTTAACTAAAGGTAAAGTGCTTAAATCTAAAGGATATCTAGAAGTATATAATAAAGAGGAAAATGATGACTTACTTCCAAGTGTAGATGCTAATGATATAGTTGCTGTTTTAGATATTAAGCCATTAACTAAACAAACTACACCACCAAAACCATATACAGAAGATACTTTGCTTAAAGCTATGAAAAACTGTGGTAAAAATGTTCCTGATGATGATACAACTGTATTATCTGGTTATTCTATAGGAACATCTGCTACTCGTGCTGATGTTTTAAAAAAGATTTCTCAAGTTGGATATGTAGGTAAAAAAGGTAAATCTTACTTCATAACCGATTTAGGAAAAAATTTAGTTGAAATATTTCCAGTTAAAGAATTATTCGATGTTGATTATACAGGTAAACTTGAAAAAAGCTTAAGTGATATACAAAAAGGACAATTTACAAGAAAAGAATATTTAAATAATATAATGACGTTTATATTTAATAATGTTGAACTTATAAAAAGAGATACACCTAAAAATATTAGTACAGAAAATTATATATATAATCCTAAAACTAAAAAATTCTCTAAAGAACCATCTACAAAATCTAAAAATAGTAAATCTAGTAATAAAGCTAATAGTGAGTCTCTAGGCAAATGTCCTATCTGCCAAAATGATGTTGTAGAAATAGAAAAAGGATTTATTTGTAAAAATTATAAAGAATGTAAATTTGGAATTTGGAAAAATGATAAATTTTTAGAATATTACAAGAAAAAACCTAATAAAACTATGGTAAAAAGTATACTCAAAAACGGATCTGCTAAAGTAAAATCCCTTACTTCTAAGCAAGGTAATAAATTTGATGCTACTTTAAAATATTCTAAAAAAGATAATGGATATTTTGGTTGGGATATAGAAATATAAGGTTGCTAAAATTAGCAACCTTGTATTTTATCATTTAATATATTTTAATATAATGCATTCTATTTATCATTATCTTTAAATATCTTTAGACCATTTTCCTTCATTATGTCTAATATTATTCCTGCTGTTTCTTCTATAGCTTTGTTAGAAACATCTATTACTGGACATCCAACTTTTTGCATTATTTTTTCTGAGTAATCTAATTCTTGAAGTATTCTCTCTAAATTAGCATAACTTGCATTACTTGATAATCCTAATGCTTTTAATCTTTCTTGTCTTATAGAGTTAAGTTTTTCTGGTGTATTAGTTAATCCTATAATTTTTTTAGAATCAATTTCAAATACTTCTTTAGGTATTGGTATTTCAGGTACTAAAGGTACATTTGCAACCTTTATGTTTTTATTTGCTAAATACATACTAAGAGGTGTCTTAGATGTTCTAGATATACCTAAAAGTACTATATCTGATTTTAATATTCCCCTTGGATCTTTTCCATCGTCATATTTAACTGCAAATTCTATAGCTTCAACTCTTTTAAAATAACTTTCATCTAATTTTCTTATAATACCAGGTTCTCTTTTTGGTTTTATTCCAGTTTTATTTGATATCTGGTTAATTAAAGGTGTCATTAAATCTATATGACTTAATTTTTCCTTATCACAGAAAGTCTTAGCTATATTTAATAAGTTTTCTGAAACTAAAGTGTATACTATTATAGCATTTTCATTCTTTCCACTTTCTAATACTTCTGTTAAAAAATCTTCATCAGCTACATATGGAAATCTTCTTATTTCACAATCATTATACATATTAAATTGAGATAATGCTGCTTTAGTAACTTGTTGTGCAGTTTCTCCAACTGAATCTGATATGACATATATAATTAAGCTATCCATGTATTCCTCCTTAATTACTAGCTATATCTAAAAATAATTTAGTTATATTAGTCTTAGATAATCTCCCTATTACTTTAATCTGATTTATATCATCTTCATTTATTTCAACTACAGGAATTGAATCAACTTCATGTTCTATTATCTTTTTAACTGCTGATATTAAATCATCTTCTTTATTTGCAGTTATAACATTTGGAGTTCTAGTCATTATCATACCTACAGGTATTTTATTTATATCCGCACTTCCTATTGTTGCTTTTAATAAATCTTTTCTAGATACTATGCCACATAAATTTTCATTATTATCAACTATAAATATACTACCTACATCAGATAAAAACATTGTAACTATAGAATCATATATGTTAGTATCTTGTTTTATAACTACAGGCATACTCATTATATCTTTTACCCTTTTGTCTTTTATTTTATTTCCTACTAAACTAACTTCATTTATTCCAGAATAAAAGTATCCAACCTTTGGTCTTGCATCTAAAATACCTGTCATAGTAAGAATAGCTAAATCTGATCTTAATGTAGCACGTGTTACTTTTAAGATAGAAGCTATACTTTCACTTGTTATAGGTTCATTTTCTTTTACTATGTCTATTATTTTTAATTGTCTTTGATTAAGTTGAATAATAGTCACCTTCTTTCAAATATGATATATTTACCACCAAATATACCTTATATAGTATATAATATATCCCATATATGTATTTGTAAACTTTTTATAAAATGTAGAATATAAAACTTTAATAATCTTTAGTGTAATCTATTTTGAAACACCTTTTATATTTTATATTTTCCTGTATAATTTTACAATACAATATCTAAATACTATTTTAAGATTTTAATTTAATAGATTCAATTTAAAATAATTAATCTCTATATATAAATTATCTTATCTATAAGATATCAATAATTTCATCAATTATTAAAAATATTTTTTGCCCTTAAAATCAATATATTAATATATCTACAAATTTATCCATAATTATTAAAGTGATATAATTTCATTAATAAAAAAAATAATAGGAGGAATAAATCCCCCCTATTTACTACTTATATACTATTTTAGATAAATCGCATATACTTAACATTGTATCATATATTTGCTTTAATAATCCTAATCTATTGTTCTTTATAGCTTCATCTTTATCCATTACCATTACACTATCAAACATAGCATCTATAGATGGTCTTAGTGATGCAAAACTATCTAAAGCTTGACTGTATTTTTTATCATTTAATAATTCTTCAACTTTTACCTTCGTATTATTAAATTCTTTGTATAAGTTTATTTCAGCATCTTCTGTTAAAAGTTTTTCATTAACTTCACTAGATATAGCTTTTTGAGCTAATGTAGAAACTCTATTAAATGCAGTTAACATTTCAACTAACTCATCTTTATCTAACCAATTGTTAAGTTCAGTAGCTCTCATATACATATCTGATATATCATTTATCTCTGAGCTTAATACTGCATCTATTACGTCATATCTTATACCTAAATCTCTAAATAGATTTTTTATTCTTTCTTTAAAGAATTCCATAATAGAATTTACTACTTCTTCTTTATTAAACTCTAAATTAGAATAGTTATTTAATGCTAATTCTACTAATTCTCTTAAGTTTATATCTAATTTACTATCCATTAATATATTAAGTACCCCTAGAGCTTGACGTCTTAGAGCATATGGGTCTTGAGAACCAGTTGGTTGTATTCCTATTGCAAAGAAACCAGCTATAGAATCTAGTTTATCAGCTATAGATAAAGCTATACCTGCATAAGTTTTAGGAAGTATATCTCCTGCAAATCTTGGTAAGTAATGTTCAAATATAGCTTCACAAACAGCTTCATTTTCACCACTTACTTTTGCATACTCTCTACCCATTATTCCTTGAAGTTCTGTAAACTCAAACACCATACCTGTAACTAAATCTGCTTTACAAAGCTTAGCTGCTCTTTTAGCATCTTCTTTATGTTGTTGTAAATTTAATATATCTATTATACTAGAACTTAAATTTTCTATTCTTAAAGTTTTATCGTATACTGTTCCAAGTTTAGCTTGGAATACTACACTCTTTAATTTTTCTATATAGCTTTCTAAACTCTTTTTAGTATCTTCTTTGTAGAAGAATAATGCATCTTCAAGTCTAGCAACTAAAACTTTTTCGTTTCCTGCTTTAACTTTATCAATTCTATAATCATTTCCATTTCTAACTGCGATAAAATTAGGCAATAATTTACCATCCTTAACAACAGGGAAATATCTTTGATGTTGTTGCATAGGAGTTGTTACAACTTCTTTTGGAAGTTTAACATAATCTTCATTAAATTCTCCATAAAATGCCGTTGGATATTCTACTAAGTGAGTTACTTCTTCTAATAAATCTTCATCAAACTCAACTTCTCCGCCTAAAGAATTAGCAACTTCTATACATTGCTTTCTTATAAGCTCTTTTCTCTTATCTTGATCTAATATTACAAAGTTTTCTTCTAATTTTGTTAAGTAATCTTCTAATGAATTAACTTCAAATTCACTTTGTCCTAAGAATCTATGACCTTTTGTAATATTTGATGATTTTATTCCTTCTAAATCTATTTCTAATATATTATCATTTAGTAATGTAACCATCCATCTTATAGGTCTTGCAAATCTCATGTTTTTTCCACCCCAACGCATTGCTTTAGGGAAAGTTACATTTTTTACAGCTTCAGGTAATATAGTCTTTAAAACTTCACTAGTTTCTTTACCTTCTTGTCTTATTGTTCCGAATATGTACTCATCTTTTCCTACTGTTTTAAAAATAACATCTTCTTCTTTAAGACCTTTACTCTTCATAAACCCAAGTGCAGGTTTTGTAAAGTTTCCATCTGCGTCTAATGCTATTTTCTTTGAAGGACCTTTAACTTCTTCTTCTAAGTTACTTTGTCTTTCACTTATATTTTCAACTATAAAAGTTAATCTTCTTGGAGTTCCATATGTTTTTATATTACTAAATTCTATTCTATTTTCATTGAACATTTTAGTTAAATTATTTTTTATTTGCTCTAAGGTACTACTTACAAATCTTGATGGTAATTCTTCAACACCAACTTCAAATAAAAGGTAGTTATTCATTATTTATCACCTTCCTTTAAAAGTGGGAATCCCATTTCTTCCCTTTGTTTAACAAATGCTGCTGCAACGCTTCTTGCCATATTTCTAACTCTTCCTATAAAAGAAGCTCTTTGACTAACTCCTACAGCACCTCTTGCATCTAAAGTATTAAATGTGTGAGAACATTTTAACACATAATCATAAGCTGGAATTACTAAACCTTTTTCCATTAACTTAAGACCTTCTTTTTCATATATATCAAATAAATTAAATAACATATCTGAATCACATTCTTCAAATGCATACATAGAGTTTTCGTACTCAGCTTGCTTAAATACATCGCCATAAGTTATTTCATCGTTCCATTTTAGATCATAAACACTATCAACTTCTTGGATATACATTGCTAATCTTTCTAGACCATATGTAATTTCTCCTGTTTCAAGTTCACATTCTATACCACCAACTTGTTGGAAATATGTAAATTGAGTTATTTCCATACCATCTAACCATACTTCCCAACCAAGTCCCCAAGCTCCAACTGTAGTTGATTCCCAGTTATCTTCAACAAATCTTATATCATGTTCATTTGGATCTATACCTATAGCTTTTAAACTTCCTAAGTATAATTCTTGTATGTTATCTGGAGATGGCTTTAAGATAACTTGAAATTGATGATGTTGATATAATCTATTTGGATTTTCACCATATCTACCATCTGCCGGTCTTCTAGATGGTTCTACATAGCAAACCTTCCAAGGTTCTGGTCCTAGTGATCTTAAAAAAGTATTTGGATTCATTGTTCCAGCACCTTTTTCTACATCATAAGGTTGCATCATTATACATCCTTGCTTAGACCAATAATTTTGCAATGTAAGTATCATATCTTGAAAATTCATGATAATACCTCCTTAATAAAATTGGTTAATATAACAAAGCCTTTCGTCTACACGAAAGGCCTTTAATAGCTATTTTCTAACTTTTAGAATATCAAATTAAATAAAATTTGTCAATGTAAATGGCATCCTATTTATTTAAATTATTATCATCTTCATTTATAAGTTCATCAGTTATATCTTTATCATCTTTTTTATTATCGACTACAACATCTTTTACTTCCTTAGCTGTGTTAACTAACATTTGCTTTAGCATATTAAGTTTTTCTTCGTTTAATTCTCCTAAATCAACTATACTACCATCATCTTCATTTTGTATTTTTATTCTACATTTTCCTATAACTGCTGCAGATAATCCAACTAATGTATATATAGGAAGTAATGCTACACCAACAACGCCTACTGTTAATGGTATATTCATTATAACTTTATTATTTCTATCAATTATAATTCTTATTACGCTACTTTTCTTAAGAAGCTCTTTTGCTTGATTCTTCATTTCTTTGAAATCTTCACTATCTTTAGAAAACATATCTTCTACTACTTTTTTAGCTTGTTTAGTTTTCTTTGATATATTGTTATCTATTGTGCTACTATTAGATTCTAATGCTATTATAGATTCTATAACATCTCCATTATGTTCTAAAAGTGCTTGTTTAGCCTCTGCATATGTTACATTCGGCACTCTTTGTATTACTGTATCAATTTTTTCTATTGTAATTTCGTTACTCACCCTTATCAGCTCCCTTAATATTTTCTATATCTTTTAAAAAGTATAGTGATTTAAAGTTTATATTTTCAATATAAACATTTAAATATTGCTTTAAAATTTTCTCTAGCTCATAAGTTATATACTTAGATACTTTAGCTTTACTACATGTTAATATATCATTATTTAATATATATTCCATTAACTTTATAGTTGTTACATCTAATTTAATATTTTTTTCAGTAGTTTCACTACATAAATCACATAACAAGCCACCTTCATATATATTGAAAATTGCCTTTTTTATACTATTACTTCCACAACTACTACATTTGTTTACAACAGGCCTAAAACCTATATAATCTAAAAACTTTAACTCAAATGCTCTTGTTATAAACTTTTTATCTGTATTTTCTTGTGTGTATAAGTATAAAGTTTGAGCAAGTAG
This sequence comes from uncultured Romboutsia sp., assembly GCA_904418825.1. Lineage (GTDB taxonomy): Bacteria > Bacillota > Clostridia > Peptostreptococcales > Peptostreptococcaceae > Romboutsia. Next base: position 24,205 of record CAJFPU010000005.1, read on the forward strand.
TATAAATAATCTATTATTAGTTTGATTCTCGCATGTAGAACCTTCTACTAGTTTAGTAATATAGGTAGCATATGAAAATGCTTCTATATCATATGAAATATCATAAAAACTTTTTATTGTATCACTTTGATTTACCGTATACATATTTCCTTTTCTTTTTAATGTATAATTTGCATAAGAGAAAAGTTGTGATGATGAAAGCAATGAACTTTTATTTCGCTTTGCTCCCTTTGCTATTGCAGATACTTTTCCTAATTTACGCGTAAATAAAGTTAATATAACATCATTTTCTTTGTATCTTATTGCTTTAAGTACTATCCCCTGGGTGTTCAGTATTATCATTTGTACTATCTATCTCCCTTAATCCATCAGTTTCTTCATGCAAGTTTTTACAGTCACTTAAATATAGATATGCTTCTATACTACCGGTCTTTTTAAAAACTTCCCAACACAAATTGTTCATTTTTAAAAACCCCCTTCTTACGGTTATAGTTATATTCTTAGTAAGAAGAGGGTAAATAATACATTAAGTTATTAAACAATTTTTGACAATATGATAGTTGTTGTTATTAAATATATTGCTATCCCTGTTATATCAAGTACTGTAGCTATAACTGGAGCTGATATAATAGATGGATCTACATCTAATTTTTTAAATAATATAGGCATAAATCCTCCTATTACAGCACCAACAATCATATTTATAAATAATGATACAGTTACAACTAACACTATATTTACATCTTTTATAAATAAAAATACTATAATACTAACTATTAAGCTACATATTATACCTGTAATAACTCCTACTACGGCTTCTCGTATAACATTATTAAAGTCTATATCTTTATTATATAAACTCATTACAGCAAGGGCTGAGGATTGAGTTCCTATATTTCCTCCCATACCTAAAACTATAGGTATAAAAAATACTAAAGATGCATATTTAGGATTCATTATAAAATCTAAATTTGAAAGTATAGCACTTGATAAAAGACCTGCTAATAAAGTAATTATTAGCCATGGTATTCTCGCCCTTACAGAGGAGAATATTTGCTCTATAGGTGTTTTATTTATATTTTGAACTATATCTCTTTCTTGTTCAGAGGTTCCTGCAAACTTATACATATCCTCTGTTGCTTCTTCTTCCATTACATCTATTATATCATCTACTGTAATTATACCCTTTAATTTATGTTCTCTATCTATAACAGGTATTGCTATTAAATTATATTTTGAAACTAGTTTAACTGCTTCCTCTCTATCTTCATCTACAAATACAGATATTATATTTTCACTCATTAAGTCTTTTACTATATTACTATCTCTAGCAAGTATTAATTCTCTTAGCGATAAGACTCCTACTAATCTTTCTTCATTATCAACTACATATACATAATATATAGTTTCTGCATCTTCTGCATATTCTCTCATATGAGATATTGCCTCTTTAGCGGTCATATACTCATTAATTTGTATATATCCAGTTGTCATTATTCCGCCATTTGATTCTTCTTCATATATTAATAGTTCTTTTACATCATCTGCATCTTTTTGACTTAAAAGTCCCATTATATCTTCTCTTTCATCTTCTTCTAACTGACTTAATATATCTGCCATATCATCAAGAGACATTAGTTCTAGTATATTTTTTTTATATTCTGTATCTAACTTTGATAATATATTACTAAAAAACTCAACATCACTTTCTTCTAATATAGAAGCTGCCATATCTAAAGGAAGCACTTCAAATAATTTAATTTTATCATGTTCCTCTAAATTTTCCATTATATCAAATATATCTATTATATGATATTCTTCAAGTAACTCTCTAAGTTCTAGTATTTTATTATTCTCAATTAATATTGTTACTTCGCTTAATAAATCTTTGGAAGCATCCTGTTTCCTATCCATATAATTCACCTTTATTTTTCAGTATACCCAAAATTACTTACATAATTTTGTAGGTTTCTCCAATTTTCTTTTACTTTTACCCATAATTGAAGATTTGCTTGAGATCCTAAAAGTAATTCTATATCAGCTCTTGCTGATTTTCCTATACCTTTTAATTTTCTACCATTCTTACCTATTATTATACCCTTATGTGAATCTCTTTCACAATATATTACAGCTGATATATCAACTATTTCTTTATCTTTTCTAGATTTCATTCTTTCTATTTCAACTGCAACTCCATGAGGTACTTCATCATGTATATAGTGTAATACTTTTTCTCTTATAAGTTCTGATACTAATACTCTTTCTGGTTGATCAGTTATCATATAATCTGGGAAGTACTTAGGCCCTTCTTCTAAATGTGATTTTATAACTTTTAAAAGTTCATTTATATTTCTTCCCTTTAATGCTGATATTGGTACTATTTGTTCAAATACACCTTCAGCATTATACATTTTCATTAAATCAAATAATTCTTCTTCATTTAATTGGTCAATTTTATTTAAAACTAAAACAACTGGAGTTTTTATATTTTTTAAATCATCTATAATTTTTCTATCTCCAGGTCCTATTTTTTTAGATTCATCTACAACAAATAATACTAAATCTACATTTTTAAATGCGTCTGTTGCAGATTTAACCATGAATTCACCTAATTTATTTTTAGGTTTATGTATTCCTGGTGTATCTAAAAATACTACTTGTGCTTCTTCATCTGTATATACTGCTTGTATTGTATTTCTTGTAGTTTGAGGTTTATCACTCATTATAGCTATCTTTTCTCCAACTACATTGTTCATTAAAGTAGATTTTCCTACATTAGGTCTTCCTACTATACTAACAAATCCTGATTTAAACATGTTGAATTTCTCCTATCATTATCTTTTGTTATTTATTTTATGTAATTCATTAATGGATAAATAATATTTCACTAAACCTATTTTTATTATTTAACATTCTGAATCTATTATTATTTTTATTTAGTCTATATTTCATTATTATTTATATATTTATTTTATAATAATATAGTTTTATATTTTAATAAATTTTTATTATATATTATGACTTATATTTATAAACTTTAATTTGTAAATTTTTAATAAAGCTATTAAATAAGTATATTTATCTATAATATATACAATTTATTATAGATAAATATCTAATAAAAAATTATATGTGATATATTAAGTTCAAAATATTAAGTATATGAATTATTGTCTTATTTAAATAATTTTATTAATATTTACAATTTCTTTTATATATATAAATCTATATTATAAATAAATTAAAATAAATATTCTTATATTAATGAAATTTATTATTTTATTTAGTATCTTACATTATAACATAAAAAAAGAAGTCGTGAAGGCTTCTTTTTTATATCTATAAAATACTAAAACTAAAATATTTATAATAAATAATTATATATTTTTAGACTAGTAATTGAATCTGAAATACTAATATGGTTATAAGTGTACCTAATAATCCACCTGCAACAGTTTCCCAAAAAGTATGTATATTACCTTCTATTCTACTCTGTGCAACTAGTACTGCCATTAAATATGCTAATGTTGATGCTACTACTTTTTCTCCTAAAAAAGTTATCGCTGTAGCTGTTGCAAATGCAAGTGCAGTATGACCACTTGGCATACCTCCTTTTAAAGGTGTGCCTGTGGCAGTTATAGCTTTTACAACTACAACTGCTATCAAAACTAAAATAATACAAATTAATGTTAAATGTATTTGAGATTGTCTTATACTATTTAGTACAGAATTAGATAAATCTGTTAACTTATCATAAAATAATAAATATCCTACTACTGCAGAATTTAAAGCCGCTATTAAAACTCCTCCTGCCGCAACATCTTTAGCTATTTTAGCTAAAATATGATACTCATCTGTTATCATGTCTATGGTTTTTTCTATAGCAGTATTAAACATTTCAGCTATTACAACTAAACTTATTGCAAATACCAATAGTATCATTTCAAATCTGTCTAATCCTAAGAATAAGCTTGCTGTAAATACAACAACAGCTAAAAAATAATGTATCTTCATATTTCGTTCATTTTTAAACGTATATATTATACCTTCTATAGCTGCATTAAAAGCCTGTATTATCCCTTGACGAGTTTTAGTTTTTTTCATAAAGCCTACTCCCTAGTTATGTTTAGCTTATTTAATATGTGTTCTTCCTTTTCTCTCATTTGCTTTGTATTTTCTTCTGTATCATGATCATATCCTAAAAGATGGAATGTACTATGGCAAACTAAAAAGCATACTTCTCTTTCAAAGCTGTGATTGTATTCTTTACTTTGTTCAAATGCTTTTTCTAAAGATATTACTATATCACCTAATGATTCTTCTTCTAATTCAATATCAAAATCATCACTTAACATAGGAAATGATAATACATCTGTAGGTCTATCTATTCCTCTAAATTGTTTATTTAATTCATGTATTTCTTTATTATCTACAAAAGATAAGCTTACTTCGTAATCATCATCATATCCTTCATAATCTAAACATTCAATTATTATATCTTTTATTTTCTCTATTAGTTCCTCACTTACATTTAATTTATTTTGTCTGTCATCTATTATAAGTTCCATTGTTTCTCCTTTTTATTTTTATTTATTTTATTTTTTTATTATAATTTTTTTCTTGTTTCTTAATTTTCGCTTCTTCTTGTTTTTTATCATACTTATCATAAGCTACTATAATTCTTTGAACTAAAGCATGTCTAACAACATCTCTCTCAGTTAAAGTTATACTTCCTATACCTTCTACACCTTTTAAAACATTTGTAGCATGAAGTAAACCACTTCTTTTATTATCAGGTAAATCAGTTTGAGTTAAATCACCAGTAACTACTGCCTTTGACCCAAATCCTAATCTAGTTAAAAACATCTTCATTTGCTCTTTAGTTGTATTTTGAGCTTCATCTAATATAATAAAAGCATTATCTAAAGTTCTACCTCTCATAAACGCAAGAGGTGCTACTTCTATTAATCCTCTTTCTAAATATTTATTAAACTTATCTGCACCTAACATATCAAATAATGCATCATATAATGGTCTTAAGTAAGGATCTACTTTGTCTTTTAAATCTCCTGGTAAAAATCCTAAATTTTCTCCAGCTTCAACAGCTGGTCTTGTAAGTATTATTCTACTAACTTCATCTCTTTTAAATGCCTTTACTGCCATAGCCACAGCTAAATATGTTTTACCTGTACCAGCTGGACCTATACCGAAAGTTATATCATTATTTTTTATTAAATTTATGTATTCTTTTTGACCTAAAGTTTTAGGCTGAACTGCTTTTCCCTTTTGAGTTAAAACAATTGTATCTTCTAACTCCTTTATTCTATCTTCACTTCCTTCAAGTAATAAAGATAATGAGTAAGAAATACTTTGCTTATCTAGATTTTTACCATTTGTTACACTTTGATGAAGTTCTGTCATAAGTTTTAATGCTTGATTAACATTTTTTTCTTCTCCCATTAAAACTATATTACCTTCTCTTAAAATTACATCTATCTTTAATGTTTCTTCTATTAATTTAATATTTTCATCAAAGTTACCAAATAATTCTCTTTCAAATGTTTCTTCTTTAACTATGAAACTCTTTTGTACTATCAATTTTCAATCCTCCTTAGTTAATATAATAATTATCAATTTTCATTTTGATCATTATTATCTCCTTCGTTATTAATATCTTTAAATTCATTTCTGATATCATTTATAGGTCTTTTTTCTGGATTAGATGGTACTGCTTCTTCTCCTTCTTTAGGTGTATTTTGTTCTCTAATCATATTTTCAGCTTCTGCTTTACTAAGAGAATGTATATCTGCTATATTTTCAGATGTTTGTACAGTTATTGTATATTTTAACTCGTTATTATTAACTTTATAATCATGTTTAGAATCAACTATTCGAGCAGATGCTGGAATAATATAATCTAGTTCTTTCAAAGTTTTTTCTTTTAATTCTTCTTTTAATTGATTTTTATCTTTTTCCACTTTTTTATCTTTAGTTTCATAAAAAGTGCTTATCTTTAATTTTAATGGAAATGTATAACTTCCTAAAGATAATTTATATTCTTTATTTTCAATACTATAATCCTTATACTTAACATTTCTTCTTATAGTATATGTATTATCATAAAAACTTAAAGTATATATATTTTTTTTCTTTCCTGTTTTTTCTTTTACTACTTCTTCATAATTTGCACTTTTAGAAGATTCATAAAATGTAGTTGCCCATACTTCTGGAATTGATTTGTTATTAGATCCTTTTATTAAAATATCTCCTTTTCTAACTATAGCCCCTTTTTGAACAACTGAATCTCCACTTCTTGCTATTACCTTTTCTATTATACCATCTTTCTTAGCAATTATATTACAATAATTTGACTGTTCTACTGATTTTAATGTTTCTGCCTTTTTAGTTACAGTTACAAATATATTCGTTCCCTTAACATTTATAGATAAATATGCTACATCATCAAACTTTAACATTATATGGTCTCTTATTTCTTTTCTGTCTATACTTTTTTTATAAACCCCTGGCTTTAATCCCACTTGATATAACTCTTTTCTAATATCTTCTTTTTTTATTCCTTCAGGAACTTGTATATATATATCTGTTACAAATTGAGATGTCATAATAAGCAAAAACAAAGATACAACACCACATATCCACATTGTCTTATTTTTATATATTCGTCTTAATATAAATGGAAGTCCTGTACTTTGTTGTATTTTAATTTGAAAATTACTACCTCTGTATATTTTTTTAAATGCTTTAATATCTTCTCTTTCTAAGTTAAATTCAATCTTTGTATTACTTATTTTCTTTACATTATATACTTTTATACCATTTCTCATTAAATGATTCAAAAACTTTTCTACTGAAACTCCTTCTACTATTATAACATAGTATCCTCTTATATAACTTATCACTTGTATATCCCCCTAATCTACATACTCAATACTATATATAACTCCTTTTATGCCAATTTCACCTTCTGTAATATACTTTAATAAAAGATTATCTCCTAATATTTTTATTGTTTTAGCTTTTGTTTTTACTCTTATTAAATCATTTTCGTATTCTAATATTGATAAATAATTTTCTATACTTACAAATGTATTACCTATAGTTGTTATAGTTGGCTGATTAACTTGTAAATCATTTGATATTTCTAACATTACATACCTCCTAAATACATTTTTAATCATTATATTAATCCTATAGTTTTTAACATACTATAAATATCTTTAAATATATATATGTAAACTTCTTCTCTGTATGAGAATAGAATAAATATTATAAAACTTTCAGAAAGGATGGTTACATGAAAAATGACTTAATATTTATAGTTCAAGAATGTATATGCATCGATTTCTTAATTAATGCAATAATGAAATGTAATATATATAAACATTTAAAATTTTTTAATAATCTAAAAAAACAAAATGTCAAAAATATAAAGATTCTTTGTTATTTATACAAATGTATTTATAATGATGAATTATTAATTAAAAATAGTCCCAGTATAGATTTAAATAGAAATATTTCTAATGATTTAAATATTCTTTTAGAATATAGCCTAAATGTGTTATCTAAACTTGATATACTAAAAAATAAATTTTCTAATTCATATTACAACAAGTTATTTCAAGGATTATATAATAATTATTTTGATTTAATTTCGTATATTAACTGTTTTTATCCATTATCTGCTAATAATTACTTAGATTTTAAAAATAAAGAATCCGATACTTTGAATTTATATCCTAATGATAATTCATTTATATTTTTTAATATTTTAAATTCTTCTAATTTAAATTTATCCAATGAAGAAAATAAATTAAAATTAATTAGAGATATTTGTATAGAAGCTATATATATTTTTTTCGATTATAATATAGTAGAAAACTTTATTAAAGATGAATATTATGAAATATTTTTTGAAAATAATCCTGAAAATAAGTTTTATCAATTTTTCTTTAAATTTACTGATAGAAGTTTTAAAATACGTGTATACGATAAATCTTTGACTCTGTTTTATATATATCAAGTTAAAGAAAATATTTTAAATCTATCTAAACCATTAAATAAAGTAGATAGTAAGCGAGCTGTTGATATATATTTAGATGAAAAATTTAAAGGAGAATCTAATAATTTATTTTGTGATGAAAATTATATAAATTCAACATATTATCAAAATAATATTGAATTATATAAATTTAAGTACAATTACAATAATAGAAATATAGAAGAGTGTCTTTATATATCTATAAACGTTAACTCAGGTAACATTCAAGAGATATATTTAATTTAAAACTATTATTATAAAAAATATATCTTAATATTTAAAAATACTGAGTGTTTATTCTCAGTATTTTATATTATATATATTAAATAATTTTAAATTATTATATTTTAAACTTATCTGTTTATAATCCATATAAAATAATTTAAAAATAAAGCATAAACTAACCATATTAAATATGGTATATTTATATACATTGCTTTTTTGTCTATTTTGGAAAATTTATACATCATAATTAAAACAATTATTATTAATAATATTAAAGTTATTAAAGCTGTAAATCTTAAATCTAAACCAAAAAATAATATACTCCAAGTAAAATTTAAAGCTAGTTGTAAACAGTAGTAAAATATTGCATCTTTAACTTTAGATAAATCAAATCCTTTTTTAAAGATTATATATGATGATATACCCATAAGTACATATAATATTGTCCAAACTATAGGGAATATAATCCCTGGCGGTGCAAAACTTGGTTTTATTAACTGTGAATAATATGTAGATATTGATAAGCCTGATAATAAATTTGCTAAAATATTACTTAAATAACCTATTATCAAAGGTATTAATATACTTATTATAAAATTTCTAATCTCTTTAATTGATATAATCAACCTTTCTCCCCCTTTTTTATTTCTCATTTAGTTAATAAATATGTACAAGGCTAAACTATTATTCCAACTTTTAAAGAATTATATGTAAAAAAGCCTAGAGAATTCTCTAGGCTTTTAATCTATTGTAAGTTAGCTTTAACTAACTCATTTATTAGTTTACCATCAGCTCTACCTTTTACTTTAGGTCTTATAACTGACATTATTTTTCCCATATCTTTCATTGAAGTAGCTCCAACTTCAGATATAGTAAGTTTTACTATTTCATTTAGCTCTTCTTCGCTTAACTGTTGAGGTAGGTACTCTTTTAAAACTTTGATTTCAGCCTCTGTTTCACTTACTAGATCATCTCTATTAGCTTTGGCGAATTCTTCTAAAGCATCTCTACGTTGCTTTAATTGTTTAGATATTATATCTATAATTCCTTCGTCATCAAGTTCGACTCTATTGTCAACCTCATACTGCTTTATAGAAGCTCTTATTAAAGTTACTACAGATTTCTTTACTGTATCTTTGTTCTTCATTGAAGACTTTAGATCTTCTTGTAACTTTTCTTTAAGGGACATTCCCTTCACCTCTTTGTTATATATTACTATTTCTTAGCGTTTTTTCTTCTTGCTGCTTCTGCTTTCTTCTTACGTCTAACGCTTGGCTTATCATAGTGCTCTCTTTTTCTAACTTCAGACATGATGCCAGACATAGCACATTGACGCTTGAATCTTCTTAAAGCGCTGTCTAATGTTTCATTTTCTCTTACTCTTACTTCTGACATTTCTTTTTCCCTCCCTCCGATAGCGCGAATTATGCTTAGGACTGTAACGATTATTCTGCAAAAGATGCATTACAATCTCACACTTTGTTTATTATAAACTAATTTTATTTTTTTTTCAAGTATTTTTCATTAATAACGTACTATTTTTAACTAGTTTATTTTTCCATAGCCTCATATAAAGGTAATTTTTTACCTGCTAATATATGATAATGGATATGTTTAACTTCTTGACCACCATCATGACCACAGTTATTTATAATTCTAAAGCCAGCCTTATCAAATCCTTTATCTCTAGCTATATTATTAATAACATTATGAATATGTGCTATTATGTCCATTTCATTTTCTGGTATATCAATTATACTTTCATAATGTTTTTTCGGTATAACTAATATATGATATGGCGCTAGCGGATTTATATCATTAAAAGCTAATACTTTATCATCTTCATAAACTTTATTAGATGGTATTTCTCCATTTATTATTTTACAAAATATACAACTCATTAAAATACATCCCCTTCTAAATAAAAATTATATTAAAATACCTTCTACATATTCATCTCTTATATCTGTTAATTTAACTTTTAAAATTTCTCCATGTATATCTTTATCACTTTTAACTACAACTCTTATATAATTAGGTGTTAATCCTTCATAAGTATTTTCTGCTATGCTTTGTTCAAATAGTACATCTACTTCTTGTCCTATAAATCTGCCTGCAAATTTATTGAAGTTTTCTTTATTTAAATTTAAAAGTTTATCACTTCTTAATTGCTTCATTTGTGGATCTATTTGGTTTTCCATAGTAGCTGCTGGAGTACCTTTTCTTGGAGAATATTTAAATACGTGCATTTGAGATAATTCTATCTCTTTTAAGAATTCATATGTGCTTTTGAATTCATCATTAGTTTCTCCAGGAAATCCTACTATTACATCAGTAGTTATTGCTACATTAGGTATATTTTCTCTTAATCTATCTACTATTTCTTTGTACTCTTTTGTAGTATATCTTCTATTCATTCTCTTTAAAGTCTCATCACAACCACTTTGTAATGATAAATGATAATGAGGACATACTTTTTTCATTTTAGAAACCTCACTTACAAATTCATCTGTAAATAATACTGGTTCCACTGAACTTAATCTTATTCTTTCAATTCCATCTATTTCATTTATAGCTTTAATTACAGTTAATAGATTTATACTTTCATCTTTTACATCTTTTCCATAAGATGCAACATGTATACCAGTTAAAACTACTTCTTTATATCCATTTAATACTAATTTTTCAACTTCTGATACTATACTTTCTAAATCTCTACTTCTTACTTTTCCACCTCTTGCATAAGGTATTATACAGTAAGTACAAAATCTATCGCATCCATCTTGTATTTTTATAAATGCTCTAGTTCTTCCATTTGTTTGACTTATTTCTATTTCTTCAAATGCTCTAACCTTCATTATATCATCAACTGTACTTGCTTTTTTACTAGCATCAAGTTTTTTAATTTCTTCAACTATTTGTCTTCTTTCATTAGTTCCCATAACTAAGTTTACTTCTTCTATTTCAAGTATTTCTTCTGGAGATACTTGAGAATAACATCCTACAACAGCTATTATAGCATCTGGATTTTTCTTTTTCATTCTTCTTATATATTGACGTGATTTTCTATCACTCATATGAGTTACTGTACATGTATTTATTACATAAACATCTGCAAAATCTTCACTATCAACTTGAGTGTATCCTTCTTTTTTAAACATTTCAAGCATAGCTTCAGTTTCATATTGGTTTACTTTACATCCTAATGTGTAAAAAGCTACTTTTTTCATTTATTCGTCGCCTCCTAAGTCGCTTAATTCATATAATACTATAGAAGATGCTACAAGTGATGCAGTTTCTGTTCTTAAGATTCTAGGTCCTAAAGATACTGATTTTCCATCAATCTCTTCTATAGCTTCTATTTCGCTTTCTTCAAATCCACCTTCTGGACCAACAAAGATTCCCATAGTATTTATATTTACACCTTTTATTACTTGTTTAATCGATTTTGTTCTTTCATTTTCATAAGGTGCTATATTTAAATCATTATTTTTCATATCTTCTAAAGCTTCTTTAAAGTTTAAAATACCTCTTAATTTAGGTATTTTACCTCTTTTACTTTGTTTTGCAGCTTCGTATATTATACGTTCCCATCTTTCAAGTTTTTTATCTTCTTTTTTATCATCTACTTTAGATACACTTCTCTTAGTTTGAACAAGTACTATTTCATCTACACCAACTTCAGTAAGCTTTTGAAGTATCATTTCCATTTTAGGCCCTTTAGGTAAACCTTGATATACTTTGATTTTTAAATCTGATTCTCTTTTTATATCAATTTTTTCTAGTATATTTAAATTTATAAAAGACTTATCTATATCAGTTATTTCACATACATATTCATTATTATCATTATCACAAACTTCTAACTTTTCTCCAATTTTGCATCTAAGAACCTTAGAAATATGTTTTACATCTTCACCTTCAATAATACAACTATTAGTATCTAAATTAATATTTTGCTTTTTTACAAAAAATCTATCCATAAAATCACCTACTTAATTTTCGAAACTATAGCATTCCATTCACCTAAAGATTGTACTTCTATAACCTCAAGTCCATTTTCTTCTAAAGATGCTTTAACCTCATCTACTTTAGCGTGTATTATTCCTGATGATATAAATACTGCATCATCTTTCATAAAGTTTTTAATATCCTTAGCTAATATCTTTATTATATCTGCTATTATATTTGCTACAACTATATCAGCTTTATCATTTACAACCTCCATAAGATTTCCATGTAAAGCCTTAACCTTATCTTCTACCTTATTTAATTCTATATTTTCTTTAGATACTTTAACAGCTACCTCATCTAAATCTACTGCTAATACATCATTAGCTCCAAGTTTTGCTGCTGCTATAGCAAGTATTCCACTACCACAACCTATATCAAATACTTTAGAATCTTCTTTAACATACTTTTCTAATTGTTGTATACACATAGTAGTTGTTTCATGTGTACCTGTACCAAAAGCCATACCTGGATCTAATTCTATTATTAAATCTTCATCTTTAGCTTCATAATCTTCCCAAGTTGGCTTAACTACAACTTTTTCACCTACTTTTGTTGGCTTATAATAATTTTTCCATTCATTTGCCCAATCTTCTTCATCAACCTGAGATAACTCTACTATAGCATCTCCTATATCTATACCAAATTCTTTTAATCCATTTATTTTTTCTTTTATTAAGTTTATATCTTCAGTTACATCTCTTTCTTCTGTTATGTAAGTTTTTATTATAACTCCATCATATCCACTATTAAATATTTCCTCTTCTACAAAATCCCAATCATATTCATTTTTCTTTTGGAATTTAAAATCTTTTGGATCTTCTATTGACACTCCACCTACATTTTGTTCGTATAATATATTTGTTACAGCTTCAACTGCTTCAGTTGTCGTTTTTATTGTTATTTCAGTCCATTTCATTTACTGATACCTTCCTTTGTCATAATTTCGTCTTTTAAGTAAATTTTATTATATCATATTTATTATTATCTTTAATAATATTCTTTTATACTTTTACCATCATTCTTTTATAATAATAAAATTTATATATTTTTCTCAATATAAATTCATTATATTTTTTACATAAAAATAAATATAAAATTAAGAGGGAACTAATAGCTCCCTCTTAATTTTATATTTATTTTGTCTTAAATGTAGAGCATATAGCTTCTGTATATAATCTTACATCATTACCGCTTACTTGTATATTATCTGCATTACATAATTTATTATTGTTATAAGTACATGTTTCTGCACTACATACTATACAATCACAAGGACCATCTGTATTAGTATTATTAGTTAAAGTTGAATAATGTTGTTTATCAAGAAAAGAACCACAGCACGTTTCATTTGCATTAGATGCTCCTTCTCCTCCTACATTTATACGATTTGCATAACAAACTCCTGTACTATTGTGAGAACAATTATTAACACTGCAATTTATTTTATTCATATTAATACCTCCTATATATTTTTTATTTTATTTAGAAAAATATCTATCTAATAAACCTTTAAAAACTCTACCATGTCTAGCTTCATCCTTACACATTTCATGAACAGTATCATGTATAGCATCTAAATTATGTTTTTTAGCAAGTCCTGCTAAATCTTTTTTTCCTGAACAAGCACCAAATTCAGCTTCAACCCTAGCTGATAAGTTTGATTTAGTATCTGGCATAACAACTTCTCCTAATATCTCTGCAAATTTTGCAGCATGTTCAGCTTCTTCATATGCTATTCTTGTATAAGCTTCTGCAACTTCAGGATATCCTTCTCTATCTGCTTGACGAGCCATAGCTAAATACATACCAACTTCAGTACATTCGCCTATAAAGTTTGCTCTTAAACCTTCTATTATTTCTTTATCTATATCTTTTGCTATTCCAATTCTATGTTCATCTGCCCACTGCATTTCACCCTGAACCTCTTCAAACTTATCTGATCCAACTTTACAAATTGGACAAATATCTGGTGGAGTGTTACCTTCATGTATATATCCACATACTATACATATATATTTTTTCATAATTTCACCTCAATTTAAAAAACTTTATTTACAAATAATTACGGGTGTAAATAAAGTTTATATTTATAATATCAATTAAAGTATTTGTTATTTGTATATTATTTATTCATATATCTCAAAATAAAAATTTTCATTATAAATTAACATTTGATTAGCAATTTATACTATTATTAATAGTAAGTGTAATTTAGTATAAAAAAAGAGGGGGAAGCTTATTATGTATAGATATGAATCATTAAAATTATTTAATGATATTAGTAAAATATCAAATAAATATAAATCTTGGACTCTTAAAAATAATTCTACTGAAGTAAAATATAATAGAATATTAAAAGAATCATTAAACTACCATAATTCTAGAATAAATCATATAAAAGAAAAGTATGATTTTTTATCTAATCAAACTAAAAATGAATTAAAGAATAAAAGTAAAGATGAGCTACATAAAATATTAGATATATTTAATAACTTTTCTTATAAACAGTTTTTAAGTCTAAAAAATATCGATATTGAATCTACTACAGTTAAAGCTGTAATGTTATCAACAATAGATGAGCTATCTCTTATAAATGAATCTATAAGAAAAAAAGAGTATTTAAAAAAACAAAACTTATATTTTGATATATATGAACAAGTAGCTTTAAGTGCATTTATAACTTTTTTATCATTAAAAGATATGAATATAATAAAGCAAAATGAGATAAATAATTTATCACAAGCTATATTTACCCAAATTCAAGCTATAGCTATTTCCTCTATATAAAAAGTTCTAGGATAAACTCCTAGAACTTTTTTATTTATTTCTTTTTAAATAAATTTTCTATTTTTCTACCAAAAGAGCTCTTTTTCTCATGAACATCTTCTCCGCATTCTGCAGCAAATTGTCTTAAAAGGTCTTTTTGCTTTTCATTTAGTTTCTTAGGAGTATCAACTATAACTTTTACATATTGATCTCCTCTAGAGTTTCCTCTAAGTTTTGGAATTCCTTTTTCTCTTAATCTAAATACAGTTCCTGTTTGAGTTCCTTCTGGGATAGTATATTTAACCTTACCATCTAAAGTTGGAACTTCTATTTCATCACCTAATGCAGCTTGGCTAAATGTTATAGGCATTTCAAAGTATATGTCAAATCCATCTCTAGTAAATAATGAATGAGGTTTTACATTTACAACTATATATAAATCTCCTCTTGGACCACCCTTACTTCCAACTTCACCTTGTCCTCCTAGTTTGATCATTTGACCATCATCAATACCTGCTGGTATATCTACTTCTATAGTTTTTACCTTTCTAACACTTCCTTTACCTGAACACTTAGTACATGGAGTTTCTAAAACTTCTCCATCTCCACCACAAGTTGAACAAGTTCTTGAACTTGCTATATTACCAAATGGAGTTCTTTGTACTGTTCTAACTTCCCCTTGACCATGACATGTAGGACAAGTTTTTTTAGATGTTCCAGGTTTTGCTCCACTACCATGACATTCACTACATTCTTCACTTCTATTTACTTTTATAGATGCCTTTTTACCAAATGCTGCTTCTTCAAAGCTTATATTTACAGTTTGTCTTATATCCTCTCCACGTTCTGGACCTCTTCTTCTAGGTCTTGAGCCACCGCCAAAACCTCCTCCAAATATATCTCCGAATATATCTCCAAACATATCTTCAAATCCGCCACCGCTAAAACCTTGGCCTCCGAATCCACCAAAGCCTCCTTGGCCATTTACACCTTCATGTCCAAATTGGTCATAGTTTTGTCTTTTAGTTGCATCTGATAGTACTTCATATGCTTCATTTACTTCTTTGAATTTTTCTTCTGCTTCTTTATTATCTGGATTTCTATCTGGATGGTATTTCATAGCTAGCTTTCTATATGCCTTTTTTATCGCTTGTTCATCAGCATTTTTGTCTACACCTAATACCTCATAATAATCTCTTTTAGTACTCAATTTTGTCACCACCTTAAATTTACAAAAACTCGCTTCGCTCATATCGCCAACGATATATCCTTGTTCCCACCACTGATATATCCGTTGCTTAAACAAAAACATAGCTTGTAGAATATCAATACTACAAGCTATTATCATTATTTTAAGCATTCAATTTCATTATTAATGATACAATGCTTATGAAAAGATACTCTTTTCTTATATATTAATTATATACAAATATGTCTATATTTGTAACCTATTTTTCATCATTTACTTCTGTAAAATCAGCATCAACTATATTATCATCTTGTGGTCCAGCTTGTTCTTGACCAGCATTTGCTTGTTGCTCAGCTTGAGCTTGTTGATACATTTGCTCAGATATCTTATGGAACTTGTTCATTACTTCGTCCATAGCTTTTTTGATTTCTTCAGCAGTAGCACTTTCTTTTTCTTTAACAGCTTTTAATTCAGCTATTGCAGATTCTATTTGAGATTTATCATCAGCACTTACTTTATCACCAAGTTCATTTAATGTTTTTTCTGTTTGGTATATAGTAGAGTCAGCTTGATTTAATGCTTCTATTCTATCTTTCTTTTGTTTATCAGCTTCTGCATTCATTTCAGCTTCTTTTACTTTTCTTTCTATTTCTTCTTCACTTAAGTTAGTTCCTGAAGTTATAGTTACTTTTTGTTCTTTTCCAGTTCCTAAATCTTTAGCAGTAACGTGAACTATACCGTTAGCATCTATATCGAAAGTAACTTCTATTTGAGGTATTCCTCTTGGTGCTGGTGGTATATCAGTTAATTGGAATCTACCTAAAGTTGTATTGTCATAAGACATACTTCTTTCACCTTGAAGTACATGTATATCAACAGCAGTTTGGTTATCTGCAGCAGTTGAGAATACTTGTGATTTCTTAGTTGGTATTGTTGTATTTCTTTCTATTATCTTAGTCATTACGTTACCCATAGTTTCTATACCTAAAGATAATGGAGTAACATCAAGAAGTAATAAATCATTAACTTCTCCAGTTAAAACACCAGCTTGTATAGCAGCACCTGCAGCAACACATTCATCTGGGTTTATACCTTTGTGTGGTTCTTTTCCTATAAACTTCTTAACAGCTTCTTGAACAGCTGGTATTCTTGTTGATCCACCAACTAATAATACATCATCTATATCAGATGTAGAAAGACCAGCATCTTGTAATGCTCTTCTTGTTGGTTCCATAGTTTTTTCTACTAAATGAGCAGTTAACTCATCAAATTTAGCTCTAGTTATATCTATTGTTAAGTGTTTTGGACCTTCAGCAGTAGCTGTTATGAAAGGTAAGTTTACGTTAGTTGTCATTGTTGATGATAACTCTTTCTTAGCCTTTTCAGCAGCTTCTTTTAATCTTTGAAGAGCCATTTTATCATTTCTTAAGTCAACACCTTCAGTTTTCTTGAATTCTTCAGCTAAGTAATCTATTAATACTTGGTCAAAGTCATCTCCACCAAGTCTGTTGTTACCTGCAGTAGCTAAAACTTCAAATGTTCCATCTCCTATTTCAAGTATAGAAACGTCGAATGTTCCTCCACCTAAGTCAAATACTAATACTTTCTTTTCTTGATCTAATTTATCTAAACCATAAGCAAGAGCTGCTGCTGTTGGCTCATTTATTATTCTCTTAACATCAAGACCTGCTATTCTACCTGCATCTTTAGTTGCTTGTCTTTGAGCATCTGTAAAGTATGCTGGAACTGTTATAACAGCTTCTTTAACAGGTTGACCTAAGTAAGCTTCTGCATCAGCTTTTAATTTTTGTAAAGTTATAGCTGATATTTCTTGTGGGGTATATCCTTTACCATCTATATCAACTTTATAGTCTGTTCCCATATGAGTTTTTATAGATATTATTGTTCTATCTGCATTTGTAACTGCTTGTCTTTTTGCAGGTTCTCCTACTATTCTATCTCCATCTTTAGTGAAAGCTACTACTGATGGAGTAGTTCTCATACCTTCTGCATTTGTTATTACTTGTGGTTCTCCACCTTCAAGTACTGCAACACAAGAGTTAGTTGTTCCTAAATCTATTCCTATTACTTTTGACATAATACTTTTCCTCCTATATCTATATATAAATCTATTGATTTATTTAATAGTGTAAATTTTTATAGTTTAAAATTTAATTAAACTTTTATATTCAAGCTTCATTAAAATGAAGTTTTTAACTTAATTAGCAAGAAACCTTAACCATACTTGCTCTTAATACTTTATTTCCTAGTTTATATCCTTTTTGAAGTACCATAACAACTTTATTTGGTTCAACTCCTTCTACACTTTCTTGCATTACTGCTAAATGTAAGTTAGGATCAAAATCAGCATCTTGTGCTTCAATTTCTTCTACACCAAATTTGATTATAATATCTTTTAATTGCTTATAAACTAATTCTACACCTTTAAACATAGTATCTTCTTTGTCTGTACAAGCTTCTAATGCTCTTTCCATACTATCTATAACAGGTATTAATTCATTTAGTATTTTTTCATTAGCAAACATACCTATAGTTTCTTTTTCTTGTTGAGTTCTTCTTCTATAGTTTGCATATTCTGCTTGAAGTCTTTTATATTGATCATTAAGAGCATCCATTTCTTCTCTTAATTTTTTTTCCTCAAGTTTTTCATCTATATCAACTACATTCTCTTGATTCTCTTCAGTAGTTTCTTCATTCTCAACTACTTCTTCTTGAACTTCATCTTTAACTATTTCTTCTTCTAAGACAGTATCCTTATGTTCCAATACACTGCACCCCTCAAT
Organism: uncultured Romboutsia sp.; assembly: GCA_904418825.1. Classification (GTDB taxonomy): domain Bacteria; phylum Bacillota; class Clostridia; order Peptostreptococcales; family Peptostreptococcaceae; genus Romboutsia. The sequence continues at coordinate 43,262 of CAJFPU010000005.1, forward strand.
TTATTTTTTATTAAATAATAAATTAATATAATTTACTATTGCATAAATCCTTGCATAATCCATTCTTGTTGGACCTATAAAGCTTATCTTTCCTACTAAGTCCTTATCAATATTGTATGTTGCTGTAACTATACTACAATCTTTAGCTAATTCAAGATCGTTATCACTACCTATTATTATATTTACATTATCCTTTTGTATTCCTTTTGATTTTAACATACTATCTATTGTCTCTTTTTTTTCTATCATATTTAAAAAAGATTTAGCTTTTATTATGTCATTAAATTCTGGATAATTAAATATATTAGTTGCTCCATTTAAAGAAAATACAGCTTCTTCTTCAGACATATTATAGTTAAGAGCATCTATAAGTCCATCTATTAAATTAGAATATTCACCTATTTCATACTTTATAAATGCAATTAATCTTTCATCTATCTCTACTATACTTTTACCTAATAGTTTTCTAGTTAGATTGTCAGAAATTATATTTAATTTGGATTGATCTAGATAAATATCACTAGTTAGATCTGCCTTTTTAATATCACCGTTATTAGTTACAACAATAAGTAGTATTTTATTCTCATCTATACTTACTAATTGTATGTGCTTTATAACATTTTTATGGTTTAAACTTTTAGCTACAGCTACTGTTGTATAATTAGTTAACTGAGATAATAACTTTGATGTTTCTTGAATTAAGTCTTTTATATGGCTTACATTATTTTGTATGCAATCTTGAATAAGTTTTTTTTCTTCATTACTTAATTCACTTTTACC